>JADKAC010000007.1:0-300000 GCA_016715425.1 Bacteroidota bacterium | reverse complement strand
TTGTCTTGAAGTAAGTGATCAGAGCTTAGGCGTAAAACTTACAGTACGTCCTGATGCAACTCCTGACAACGATTGGGTATATGCAACTTACGAAAGAGATATTCATGGAATTGATTTCGGTGAAACAAAAACTTGCATAGAAGATATGGCACTCTGGTCGGATTGGTTAGATGATACATTGCAAAAAGAATTTACAGCGGCAGGTCCGTCAAGTAATCAGTAATTTTTTTCTTTTCTTTTTTTTAACATCATATTAAAAAAATTATATGATACGGATATTATTTTATCTATTAATGAGTGTATGCAGTACCTATAGTATTGCACAAACGCAAATAACATTAGAAGATATTTTTCAAAACAATACCTATACTCCCAAATCTATTTATGAATTGCGCAGCATGCAAGATGGCCTGCATTATACAGTGAATGAAGGTGGTAGAGTGATTGGTAAATATGCATATAGCAGTGGCAATCGTGAAGGTGAAATTTTCAATGTAAATTCTTTTGATTTAATAAATCGCTTCTATAGTTATCAGCTTAATAATAATGAGTCACTGTTGTTATTAGCTGCAGAATCATATTCCAGATATCGTCGTGCAACATTGGATAATAATTTTATTTATACACTAAAGTCAGGCACTATTCAGCAATTAAGTGAAACAGGATTGCAGATGTATGCTCACTTTTCACCCGTTGAAAATAAGGTGGCTTATGTAATTGACAATGATATTTATTTTAAGGATTTAGATAGTGATAAAGAAATCAGAATCACTTCCGATGGATTGAAAAATCATATCATTAATGGAGGTAGTGATTGGGTGTATGAAGAAGAATTTAAATTAGTACGTGCTTTTGAATGGAGTCCGGATGGAAAAAAAATTGCGTATTACCGTTTTGATGAATCCGATGTTACTGAATATACTTTACAAAAATTTGAGGGTAAACTGTATCCGGAAAATATCGTTTACAAATATCCCAAGGTAGGAGAGGTAAATTCCAGAGTTGAAATTTATATTTATGATTTGGAAACCAATACAACAGTGAAAGTAAAAACCGGTAGTCCGGAATATATTCCACGAATAAAATGGATTGATGCTGACTATTTAAGTGTGATCATTTTAAATCGTTTGCAAAATCAAATGTATTTATTAAAAGTAAATGCGCTTACCGGTGGATCTGAAATGTTGTTGTTCGAAGAGGCTGCAAAATATATTTTTATTAATGATGACCTTACTTTTTTATCCGAAGAAAAGGGATTTATATGGCGCAGTGAAAAAGATGGATATAGTCATCTCTATCATTTTGATATGAAAGGGAATCTAATAACTCAAATTACAAAGGGTGAATGGGAAGTGATGGAATTATTGGGATATGATGAAAAGCTTCAAACACTCTATTATATAAGTACAGAAAAATCTCCTCTCTACAAAAATGTATATAGCATCGGTTTGAATGGTAAGAATAATAAATTAATCAGCACAGCGAATGGAAACAACACAATTAAATTCAGCAAAGGCTTTAATTATTATATAAGTTATTATTCCAATTTTGCCACACCGGTGAAGATTACTCTGCATGATAAATCAGGTAAACAAATCAGAGTGCTGGAGGATAACGCAACGTTGAAAAACTTAATGACGAGCGCAGAAATAAATGCACCAGAGTTTTTTTCATTCGCCACTTCTGAAAACATTGCATTAAATGGCTGGATGATAAAACCACATGATTTTGATTCTACAAAAAAATATCCTGTCTTTATGTTTGTATATGGCGGTCCAGGTTATCAGCATGCAGCGGATGAATGGTTTGTAAGAAGCGGAGGTAATTATGCATGGTTTCAAATGTTGGCACAACAAGGATATATAATAGCAGGAGTAGATGGAAGAGGGTCAGGTGGAAGAGGCAGAGATTTCAGACAAATTACATATCAGAATCTTGGAAAATATGAAACTATAGATCAGATAGAAGCAGCGAAATGGTTAGGTACGCAATCATATGTAGATGCAAAACGTATTGGAATTTTTGGCTCCAGTTATGGTGGTTACTTAAGCTTACTGTGCTTAGAAAAAGGTAGGGATATTTTTAAAACAGCAATTGCAGTTGCACCTGTTACTAATTGGAAATATTATGATGATGTGTACACTGAAAGATATATGGGAACATTGGAAAGTAATCCCGGAGGTTACGATGCAAACTCACCAATTTTTTATACTGATTTAATACAAGGTAATTTATTATTGATACATGGTGCTGCGGATGATAATGTGCATTGGCAAAATACAGCGGAATTAATTTCGGCATTAGTTGCAAGTAATAAGCAGTTTGATTTAATGATCTATCCCGATAAAAATCATTCGCTCTCCGGAGGCAATACGAAATATCATGAGTATAAATTAATAACAGATTTTATTTTGGAAAATTTATAGTTACTAAATTCTTAAAAAGAAAAAACCACACTGCGAAGCGTGGTTTTTTTGTTATTACAAACCTGTTTTGGTTGATAGGTTTTTATTTAATGTGTGGTAATTTTTTACTCTGATTAAATCTCTGAGATTCTTTTACCACAGAATATCCTCTGCAATATTAATTCATGTTTATAATTTATCCTAATTATCAAGAATAAATATTCATTTTTTTTCTACACATTCTGCACATTGCAAATTTGCAATTTTTAATCACACACTTTTTTAAACTCTAAATTCTTTTAAATGATTAATAAAATTTAATCCTTACAACAGTCATTTGTTATAGATGGAAAAATCAAAATCAACTTTTAGCATTTTATTTATTTCCATTTTCCAAAATACCGCAATACGGGATAGCGATTGTAAGATGCTTCTTTGTATTTAGAATTTTCGAAAATAAATTCCAATTGCAATGCAGGGCTTTCGGCAAATGTTGGTTCGTCTTGTTTCTTTTTCTCGAAGGCTGTACGCAAGTTTGCATCTGTTTGTAAAAGTTCTGCAGCTACATCTTCAAAAACATAATCGCTGTACCATTCTTTACGGGAGAGTATAGGATCAAAAAAATTCCAATTAAAAAATGCATCTGCAGATTGTGGCTCCAACATTTCTACTATATACTTATTGGCGTTTTGATTTAGCGGAATCATCCAATCACCGGCATGCAATTGAATCTGAATTATTTCTTTTTTTATTTCTGTATCATAGTGCAGATAATGTCCTTCAAAAGGTTTTTGGATAGTTTTATAATCTTGTATATAATAGACTTCTACTTCCAAAAGTGTATCCTTATCTAAAGGTATCATTGTAATATTATTCCATTGCAGGCGCTCCACTACTTTGTACCAGGCCTTTGGTAAAATATAAAAATCAGGTAGCTCAATAATTATATCAGGATTATAAGTATTGAAATAATCTATAGATTTTGTGTAAGGTGCATTTCTATCATACCACAATCGTTGCGCACCTGTTACTTCACTTGTTTTATATTTTGCTTCATATCCTGAAAAAATAAATTGATCCTTTTGTTCTAAATCAATTTGCCAGTGTACTGGTAATGATTTTGCATTCGCCACAAATGCATTAGCATCTCTTCTCGCTTCTAATAATGCAGAATAATGTGTAGATGCAAATTCTAAAAATGTTTGTAATAATAAGAGTGTTGCTTCCACTCGGTTGGGATATGGTTTCAGCATGTGTGTCTCCGGCATAAAACCAATTGTATTAAACAATGCTGCATATCCTGTTGAATAGCGGGGCGTTTCTAAAAATGCGGCAATACCATTGTCCGGAATTTCTTTTATTGGTTCCACATATGGACACATTGGAAATCCTCCTTTATTCATTCCATCATATAAATAAGGAAGTAAATGATTGTTGAGAAAAGTATTTAGCGGTGGTGTAAGCTTATTATGTTGCGTTGCAATTAACGTCATTACATATTGATAATCGGCACCATTACTTACATGAGTATCTACAAATAAATCCGGATCCCATGTTCTGAAAATAGTAGTAAAGGCTTGAGCATTTTTTGAATCACATTTTATAAAATCACGATTCAGATCTAAGTTTTGATCATTGCCTCTGAAACCATATTCTTCCGGTCCATCTTGATTTACTCTCGACATAGAGTTTCTATTCAGACAACCATCTACATTGTAAATCGGAATAATACAGATAACCAAGTGTGATAAATCCGCCTGCCATGATTTTGTTACCAATAAATTATTGGTGAGTTGCAGACATGCATCAATACCATCTGGTTCGCCGGGATGGATACCATTATTAATCAGCAATATTGTTTTCCCTTTTGCTTTGGAAATTGCAGGATCAAAATCCTTATCGCTATCAATAATAAATAGATGCAGCGGATAACCGGCATCTGTAGTTCCATAGGTTTTTAATTCTGAAATAGAATTTTCTTTTGCTAATACTTCATAGTATTCAATTATTTCATGATACTGTGGAGTTTTGTTTTCCTGGTATAAATCTAATATCTGACTTTGCATAGTGAATGGTATAAAAAAAAGGATTATAAACCCTGTTGAGCTGAGAATCCTTTTTATAAAACGTAGTTGAAATAATGGTGGAAAAGAACAACAGAACATTATTTTTTAGTTTCGGATGTTCCATTATCTAGGTCAAATAATAATCCGATGGTGTATTTTTTCTTCTTCTTAAAAGCCATTTCCTTTTCATAGACAGCATCAATACTAAAGCTATTTGCAATTGTATGTTCTTCCCACACATTTTCATAATAGGCATAGTTAACAATCCGAACAGTGTAAGTGCCTGGAGCTACCTCACAAGTAAAAGTCATTGGATTGCTTTCTTTGTGTTCTTCACTCGTGCATAATTCTTCTCCATTTAAAAACACCATTGTTTTGGAAGTGTGATCATAGCCTTCCACTAATCCTTTAAAGGAATACTTCACTGTAAGTTTTGCATTTTGTGCTGTCAGCAGATTGGTGGAAGAAATCAAAAGAAATATTCCAAACGTAAGTAGTAATTTTTTCATGTATTAAATTTTTGCTAAAGGTAAATTAATTAGTCTATCAAAATATGATGTAACCCAATAGGATAGAAATTTTCTACCAAGGCACTAATGCGATTATATTGATTTGCATTTTCTACAAAATCTGCATGGGTAACATCTACAATTAATTTTACAGCTCCTTTCAAATTATTAAAGCCCTCGAAGTAAGCATCTTCAATTTTTTTTAGATATTCTAATTGCACAGTTTGCTCAAATTCTCTTCCACGAAATTTTATATTCTCAATCAGTCGCTTCGGTTCTGAATGTAAATAGATAATTAAATCAGGTGATGGTAATTTTGGATTCAAAATATCAAATATCTTTTTAAACAAATTAAACTCTGTGGTATCTAGGTTTGCATTTGCAAATATTAATGATTTGGTAAACAGATAATCTATTATGATTGGCCTGTCTTCCTGCAGATGAATTTCTATTTCGTTATTAAATTGTTCATAGCGTTCTGCCATAAAAAACATTTCCATTCCTAATGCATAGTCTTGTTGTTTCTCAAAAAATTTTTGGAGAAAGGGATTATCCGCAAAAGTTTCTAATACTAAATGTGTGTTGTATTGTTGCGCAAGTTTTTTTGCTAAAGATGTTTTGCCGGATCCGATATTTCCTTCGATAGTAATTATCTTATAATGCATTAATCAAAGCTATGCAAATTATAAGTTTAGAGAAGTGAAGATTAAAATTTATATACAGAATCCAATTTTGATACTGCAAGAGGGTCAATGCAATCTGCTCTGAGTTCAGCAATTGTTTTATTGAAAACCGGATGCACTAATTCAGGAGCAAGTTCAAATAGTGGCTCCAAAGTAAATCTGCGTTCATGCAAATGCTTATGTGGAATAGTGAGCAGAGGAGATTCCACATTCAGTGCATCAAAGAATAAAATATCAATATCCAAAGTACGTGGCGCCCATTTCTCTTTCCCGTCCCGCCCTAATAAAAATTCTATTTGTTTTATATGATGCAGAGTTTCAAGCGCTGTACTTGGTGTTTGAATTTGCAATACCTGATTATAAAATAAGGGTTGATGTGAGCGGCCCCAAGGTTCCGTTTCATAAATATGTGATTGATTAATCACTGTGCCCAAGAAGGTGCGTATTGCACCTGTTGCTGCCATCAGGTTCTGAGCCTTGTTTCCTAAATTTGTGCCTAATAGCAACCATACATTATGCTCCATATTCATTTGAGGAGGTTTATTCGATAAAAGTAACGATTTAATAGAATAAACAATATGTCTGCTAAAAAGATTATTTAAACTTACAATGATTTGACATGCGAGATTTTTTCCGTTCCTTTTTTGCCAGCCTGTTGGCTTTAATTGTTTTTATAATTCTGCTTATCATTTTAGCAGGTGGTATCGTTTCTTCTTTAACAAATAAATTAGAAGGTACAAAAACAAGTGTGCAACCCAATTCTATTTTAGAGCTTAATCTTAACTATGCAATTCCTGAACAAACACAGATTTATTCACCAACGGATATTGTGTTTTCAGGCCTTGATTTTAGAAATCCCCTTGGCTTAAATGATGTGTTGTTCGCAATTAATAAAGCAAAAGATGATAACAACATCAAAGGTATTTATATCAATTTGGGATTGAATATGAATGGGTACGCCACCTTGCAGGAAGTGCGGGATGCATTAACTTCTTTTGAAAGCAGTGGGAAGTTTATTGTTGCGTATGGAGAAATGGTTAATCAGGCTTCTTATTTTGTAGGTAGTGTTGCAAATCAAATGTATTTAAATCCATCGGGCTTTTTGGAATTTAAAGGATACAGTGCAACATGGTCTTTTTATAAAGGTACTCTCGATAAATTAAATATGAATGTGCAAATATTTTACGACGGGAAATTTAAAAGTGCTACCGAACCTTTGCGCAATAGTGAAATGAGTGAAGAGAATAAAACTCAACTGCGTGAATACTTAGTAGGATTGTATAATCATAATCTTTCTCAAATTGTTAATTCCAGAGGTAAAACAATTGACGAGTATAAATTGATAGCAGATGCATTTCCAGGATGGAGTGCTTATAATGTTTTGGAAAAAGGTTTGGTAGATGGAGTGAAATATAAAGATGAAGTGATAGATGTGTTGCGTGAAAAAATTGGTGTCGGTGCAGAAGTGGAAGTGCCAATAATTAAACTTGATGATTATTTCAGCACCTTAACAAAAGAACAATCTTATCGTGGCGATAATACAATTGCCATCGTGTATGCAAATGGTGATATAGTGGATGGAGAAGGAAGCAGAGGCAATATTGGCTCAGCAGCTTTTACAAAAATATTTGAAGACATTAGAAAAAATAAGGATATAAAAGCAGTTGTATTTCGGGTGAACTCTCCCGGAGGAAGTGCAACCGCAAGTGATGTGATTTGGCGTGAGATTGAAATCACCAAAAAGAAAATTCCTGTAATAGTTTCTATGGGTGATTATGCTGCTTCCGGTGGTTATATGATTTCCGCCAATGCATCTAAAATTTATGCGCATCCAAATACATTAACCGGCTCTATCGGTGTGTTTATGATTTTACCGGAGATTTCGGAATTTATGGATTCAAAAATCGGCGTTACTTTCGATACAGTGAAGACTTCTCCATATGCGGATTTTCCGAGTATTACCCGTCCTGTAAGTGCAGATGAAAGTGTGTTACTTCAAAGTGCAGTGGATACGGTGTATTATAATTTTAAAAAGATGGTGGCCAATGGAAGAGGATTAACTATGGAGCAGGTAGAAGAAATTGCACAAGGAAGAATTTGGTTGGGAATTACTGCAAAAGAACTCGGCCTAGTAGATGAACTCGGTGGTATTGATGAAGCAATTGCAGGGGCTGCTGGAATGGTAGGCTTAACAAGTTATAAAGTGAAAGAATATCCCGAAATAAAACCTACATTATTTGAATCATTAATGAAGAGTATGGGTAGTGAAACTGAAGCAAGTGTAATGGAGAAGAATTTAGGAATATTATATCCGCACTATAAAACATTGGAGCAATTAATTGAGCGTCCTTCTATCCAGACACGTTTGCCTTACACCTTAAAAATTGAATAAAAAAAAACGCTGTAATCGCAGCGTCTTTTTATTTTTTTAGGATGAAGTATTGTCTTTCAAATTCATAATCTCTTGTTCCAATTGCTTCATAGTTTCCGTTTGATGAAAAATAGATTCTTTGTGAATTGCATGAAATAATTCTGCAATGAATTTATGTGTAAGATTTTTACGCTCACTCATCTCTTTTCTTGTTTCTACTATTTCATTCCAGCGACTTGGTTGAACAATCGCAAGATTACTTGCAAATTTATATTTACCGATTTCACGAACCACATCCATGCGCTCGCTAAGTAATTCCAATAAATATTTATCTATTCCATCAATACGTCCTCTCAACTCATCCAGCTGATTTTCAGCTTCAGGATTATGATCAATATTTTCTCTGGTTACTAATGAAGCAATTATTTCTCCGAACACTTCCGGCGTTACTTGTTGTTGGGCATCGCTCAATGCTTTATCCGGTGTTATATGACTTTCTAAATGTATTCCTTCAAAACCAATATCTAATGCTGTTTGTGCAACTTCACGCAACATATGTCTGTTGCCACAAATATGACTTGGATCGCAAATAATTGCTAACTCAGGATAACGGCGATGTAATTCAATTGGAAGATTCCAACGTGGAATATTTCTGTATTTTGTTTTTTCATGAGTTGAAAATCCACGATGTATAGCGGCAAGTTTTGTAATTCCAGCACCATTCAATCTTTCAAAAGCACCAATCCATAATTCGAGATCGGGGTTAATTGGATTTTTTACAAGTACAGGAATATCCACACCTTCTAATGCATCGCAAATCTCTTGCACTGCAAATGGATTTACTGTGGTGCGGGCACCTATCCATAAAATATCTATTCCAACTCGCAATGCTTCAAAAACATGTTTCGTATTTGCAACTTCAACTGCTGTAGGAATTTTATTCTCATGACCTGCATCTTTCAACCATTTCAATCCAACAGAGCCTATGCCTTCAAATGAATTTGGACGTGTTCTTGGCTTCCAGATTCCGGCCCTTAAAATATCAATATTATAAGTTGCTAATTGTTTAGCAGTTTCATGCACTTGCTCTTCTGTTTCTGCACTGCATGGACCAGCCATGATAAGAGGATGTTTGAAATTATATCCCCATTGGTCAACGGGTGTGATTTTGAGGTCTTTGCCTTTCATAAGATTCTTTATTGATTTGACTGTAATAATGTGTTTTCAGTTGCAAAATTACAAAGTTTATAATCGCTGGATTAAGTGTTTACAATCTTTTCACATTCAGCATAATAACCAAGCACCCGAATTTCCGGATAATGTTTTTTAATTGAGGCAATATATAAATCGGCAACATTGGAGTTGATGCAAATAAATTCAAAATAGCTTTCATCTGAATTTGGTATTTCTAAATGCTCCCGAATCTCTAGTGATGTATTGCCAATAGAAGTAAAAATGATAGTGCTGTCACCTTCCACAGATATTATTATGTGTGATGTTTTCTGAGTTGTTTGAAATGTTTTTGATACCACTACAAACCGTGTGATATTATCTTTTTGTTCCAGTGTTGCTTCTTCCAGTATTATCAATTTTGTTTGTTCAATTACTTGTTCACCTGCAAGTACTGCAATATTTTTTCGTGCATCATTAGCAACTAAATTCGCAGCTTCTGCTGTGCTGCTTACTTCAGTAAGTGTTGTATTTGGAAATTTTTTTAAGAACTCCGCACATTGTTTTATAGCTATTGGATGCGAAATTATTTCGTGGATTTCCATCGGCTCCACAAGATGATTTACCGCAAGGAAAAATCGAATTTGCAATTTCACTTCATCAAGGATATATAATCCATTCTTTGCAATGCAGATTAAATTATCACCCACAAATCCGGCGTAAGTATTTTTCACAGCAATAATTGCATTATCAGATTCGCCGGAACTGACACTATTAAAAATTTCTTCAAAACTATGTTTAAAAACAGGCTGCAATGCATTGCCGAAATAAGACGAAGCTGCGATATGATGAAAAGAATTTTCAGGCCCAAGTATGGCAGTAGTTTTTTGCTTATCCATTGTAATTAAAAGTAAATGGAATAAAGCATAAATACAACCACGAACATACTGATTACAGTAAATAAACCACCTACTCTTACAAAGTCAGCGAATTTGTAATTGCCGGGACCGTATATTAAAATGTTTCCCTGATATCCAACGGGTGTTAAATAACATGTGCTTGCAGCAAACATGATGGTAAATAAAAATGGTTTTGGATCCAAACTCATTTGTGCTGCTAGGCTAATTGCAACTGGACATAACAACACTGCAGTTGCTGCATTGGACATAATGCTTGTGGTGAGTGCAGTAAGAATAAATAAAAAAAATAAAATATACAAAGGCCCGAGGTCAGATAAATAATCTAGTATACTTCCTGCAAGTTGATCTGCGGCACCGGAATTTGTAAGTGCAGTTCCCAACGGAATTAAACACGCAAGTACAAAAATTATTTTCCAGTCCACTTGTCTGTATGCCTCTCTAATAGTTATACAATCAGCAAGGACTAAAATAATTATTCCGATAAGTGCACCTACTATTATTGGAAGAATATTAAATGCTGCTAATAGTATAACCCCAAATAAAACCGCAACGGACAGATACATTTTCTTTGGATTAAATTCTACCTTGTCAAGCTCCTGTGTAAATACAAAATCATAACTGCGCTTTAGTTGATCAATAGAATCTTTTTTTACTTCTAATAATATATCATCGCCAAAGCGCAATTCCATATCAGAAAATTTTTCGTTCATCAGTACCCCTTTTCTGCGCAATGCAAGTGGAATGGCATCATATAAATCTTTAAAATTTATTTCGTTGATACTGGACCTAGCAATGCTGGAGTTTGGTGCTACCACCACTTCAATTAGCGTGGTCTCATTACTTTTTAAATCCAGATCTTCAATCAACTCTTCAGGTGCAAACACAACACCTTTCATCGCTTTTATCATTGCGATATCCGTGCGACTTCCTCTCACCAACAACTTATCACCTGCTTCTAAAATTTCATACGCATCCGGTAACCAAATGGAACCATCATGACTTGTAATTTCAATTACTTCCAAATGCATATCGTCAATAAGTACTGTTTGCTTAAATCGCTTTCCTATAAGTCGTGAGTCTTTTTCAATTACAATTTCTGTGAGATAATCTTTTAATTCGTAATTCTCCGTCAATGAATCTACACTGCGTCGTGCAGGCAACATTCTGCTGCCGATAAAAAACATAAACACAAAATAAAAAGCAAAGAGTACCAATCCTATTGTGGTAAACTCGAACATGCCGAATCTGCCAAAACCCTCTGCTTCGGAAATACCACTTACAATAATGTTTGTGGATGTTCCAATAACGGTACAAGTTCCACCAACTACAGCCGCAAAAGACATCGGCATCAAAAGTTTTGTGGGACTGATATTATTAAAGCGTGAAATTTTAAAAACTATCGGCATCAAAATAATAATTACAGCCGTGTTATTTAAAAATGCGGATGCTGCACCTGAAACTAGCATTACTACTAAAAGTGCAACTTTAGGTTTGCGACCAGCAATCTTCAACATATACCTGCCCATTAAATTTATGGCGCCGGTATTTTCAATTGCCGAACTCAATAGAAATAAAAATAAAATAGTGATGGTGGCATCATTGCTAAATCCTGCAATGCCTTCTTTAGTTGTTACCAGGCCGCTTAATAAAAGCATGGCCATGGAAATCATTGCAGTTATATCAATTGGAATTTTCTCCCATGCGAACATGAATATAGTAAACCCTACAATCAATAAAACGAGTAAAATTGGATCCATCAAAATCAAGTTGAACCTGACAAATATACGATTTGAGTAATTTTCAACTGAAATTGTTTGCATAAAAAAAATATTTTGAAAAAAATCTCTGACAACAACGATATGTTATTGCGCTCCATGCGCCAATATTTTATTACAGATATTTTGATATCTATAGTTATTTGTATATGTGGTTTTTTTCTTTTATTCAGTGGATTGAATGCACAACCAACGCCTACTTATTTTCCAATGTTTGCCGGCGGTCTTTTAATGTTCACTGGTTTAATGAGTGCCAATCAAACAGTGCGATACTATTTAAATGAAGAATTAATGGCTTATAGAATTCTATTGTTGGATACTGATCGTATTGTTTGGTTGTATTATTCCAAATTAAATTTGATGCCTTATGGAGTTGGTGTATTAAATCGTTGCCATTTTTTTGTTTGTACTATTGATGGAAAAATATATACGTTAAAGGCATCTGAAGCGAGTATCAAAAAAAATATGCAGCAGGCGACGAAAGAAAATCCGGATATTGTAACCGGGTATTCTGTGGATAGAGAACAATTATTTAAGGTAGATCCCCGCTTATTAAAAAACGATTAAAAATTAATTATGATAGACAAAGATATTCGCATAGCATCCACTCCTCCCGGACGTTTTTATTTGGATAGCGGTAATTACAAACTTGCCATAGAAAAAATATTTGCACGATGCTGGCATCTAATAGATCATCAATCACAATTCAATACAAATAATATGTTGTATCCTGTTTGGATGTTGCCAGGCAGTTTAAACGAACCATTAATTGTGGCAAAACAAAAAGGTGATTTTAATTTACTGTCAAATGTATGTACGCATCGGGGAAATATTTTATTAGATATTCCTGTGAAAGCAGGAACAATACGGTGTAAATATCATGGCAGATGTTTTTCTACAGCAGGTGAATTTATTTCAATGCCTGAATTTGAAGAGGCAGAAAATTTTCCAACCCGTATGGATAATCTTTCTAAAATTCCATTTGCGCAATGGGGTGGATTTTTGTTTGCATCTGTTTTTCCTGCAATGGATTTTTCTGAAGTGATTAATGATATTGAAAAACGGTTGGGTTGGTTTCCATTTGATAAATTAATATTTAGTGCAGAACATTCTCAAACCTATTCCATTAAAGCAAACTGGGCTTTGTATTGCGATAATTATCTGGAGGGGTTTCATATTCCCTTCGTGCATAAAACATTAAATAAAGTAATTGATTATGGTAATTATGAAACGCATCTTTTTAAATATTGTAATTTGCAATTGGGTATTGCAAAGGAAGGTGAATTAGTGTTTGATTTACCTGCGGATTCTATTGATTTTGGAAAGCAAGTGGCAGCATATTACTATTGGGTCTTTCCAAATTTGATGTTGAATTTTTATCCTTGGGGTTTAAGTGTAAATATTGTTCAGCCTAATGGAGTGGGGGAGACAACCGTAATTTTTAAAACTTATATTTCTGATGTTTCAAAATTTAACCAAGGTGCCGGCAGTGATTTAAACAAGGTGGAATTAGAAGATGAAGAAGTGGTGGAAAGTGTGCATCGTGGTTTGCAATCCCGTTTTTATTTTCGTGGAAGATATAGCCCTAAAATGGAAAAAGGAGTACATCATTTTCATTTGCTGATGCAGGAATTTATGCAAGAGTAACATGTAATAAAAAATAGAAATCATTTTTTATTTTTTTCTAAAATATGGCGACAGTTACACCATCGCCACCCATATTCTGTGATTCAAAATTGTGTTTTATCACACCGATATGTTGTTTTAAAATATATTGCACTGCCTGACGCAACACACCCGTTCCTTTGCCGTGAATAATGCGCACGTGATTTACATTGCGCATCATTGCAGAATCTAAAAACTTTTCTAACTCCATCATTGCTTCTTCTTTCGGCATTCCTCTTAAATCAATTTCCGGTGCTGCCTCTTCTTCTTTATCCAAAAGCAATTTTGTGGTGGATGGTTTTTTATTTTCTTCCGTAGGATTTTCTGCGAGTGATAATTCTGAAATCGCAATAGTACTTTTCATATTATTAAATACAACTATCGCTTTATCTTTTATAACAGATTCAACTAATCCCATTTCATCACCACCTGCAAGTTTTACATACATACCTGCTTGTAATGTACCTGCGGGAATTTCTTTTTCAACCAAACGTACTTGTGATTTACGATTGCGCAGATTGGTATTTTTATTTTGATTGATAAATGCTTTTAGTTTTTGTTGTGTCTCTTGTTTATGTGCAGGTTCCGCAGCCTTAAATGCTGCGAGCAATTCTTTAAACTCAGTTTCCATTTTTTGAATGGAATCATCTGCTTTCTCCAATTTCTTTATTTGAAATTGCTGTTGTTTTTCTTTGGCCTTTTGCAATTCAAATTTTAATTCTGCTTCTCTCTGTTTGAGTTGCTGCTCGTGTTGTTTAAATTCTTTTTCACGCAATCGCAAATGTTCTTTTTCAATGCGGACATTTTTTAGCAGTTCTTCAAACTTTATATGCTCTTCACTTACTAAACTTCTGGCTTTTGCAATTACATCTTCCGGTAATTTTGATTTCTGTGCAATTTCAAATGCAAATGAACTTCCCGGTTTACCGCTTTCTAAAATGTAAGTAGGTTTTAAATGTTCTTCATCATACAACATGCTTCCATTAATTACACCCGGATGATTGGATGCATACACTTTTAAATTTGCGTAGTGTGTTGTTATCACACCAAACACTTGTTGCTGATTTAATTTATCCAAAACAGATTCTGCAATTGCGCCTCCTGCATTTGGATCAGTACCCGTTCCGAATTCATCTATTAGTATCAGAGTTTCTTTATCGCCATGAAAAATAAATTTTTGCATTTTCATCAAGCGGCTGCTGTAAGTGGAAAGTTCATCTTCTATGCTTTGTGTATCACCGGCATCGCAAAATATCTTTTTAAATACGCCGATGCTACTTTGATCTGCGCATGGAATTAATAAGCCGCTTTGTGCCATCAATTGCAATAAACCAATAGTTTTTAAACTCACAGATTTTCCTCCTGCATTTGGTCCACTGATTACAAGTATGCGATTGTCTGCATTTAATTCTACTTGTAATGGAATTGTTGGCTTGTGTTGTTTTTTATTTAATAAATACAATACCGGATGATATGCATTGTATAATTGAATCACTTGTTTTTTATCAATGAATGGTTGTACTCCACCAATTTGAATTGCATATTTTGCAATTGCTTTTTTCATATCTATAACCGACAGCAACCATTGATACGATGCAAAATGATCTTTATAAATTGCAATCTCCGCAGTAAGTGCTTCCATGATTCGATAGCGTTCCCGTTTTTCTTCACGCTCTAATTCAAATAATTCATTTTGAATTATCACTACTTCCTGAGGTTCTATAAATGATGTTTTGCCGGTATCACTTTCATCATGAATAATTCCTTTTACTTGTCGCTTATATTCACTTTGCAAACCAATAACTCTGCGATTGTTGCGCATACTTTCTTCCACATCACTCAGCATTCCACTCTTGCGCAATTGAATCAATGCCTTCTGAAATTCTTTTTCTAATTCTCTTCTTGCGTTGGAAATTTGTTTATGAATTTTTACCAACTCCGGACTTGCATTCGGACGCATTACACCTTCATCATCAAGCACAATACTAATTGTCTGACCAATTTTTTTATCATATACAATTTGCTGAACCATTGTATTCAGCACCGGATATTTTTCTATGTTGTTGTGCAGAAATTTTATCAGGTTTCCGGATTGAATTGCATTTCTTCTGAGTTGATGCACTTGTATTTCGCTCAACACATATTTTTCAATTTGCAAAAGCGGAATAATTGTTCTTGTATCAAACGTGCGTTCCTCTGGAAGTTTGTCTTCAAACATGAGCATCTGTTTCATCTCATTTGCCTGAGATAATAACTTTACTATTTCTTCATGTTTGCTTTGCGGTTTAATATTATTTACTCTTTCTAAACCATGTGTAGTTTCGCAATAGGCTGCAATGGATTGAAGTACTTTATCGAATTCGAGAGTATGTAAAATATCGGTTGGAAATAAATGCACGGATAGCGATGTTGAATTGCAAAATTCTTGATAAATAAATGAAATAAAAAATCCCGGCAATTACTTACCGGGATTTACTTAACAATTTACTCACCTTATTTAATCTCAATTTTTTTTGCAGCGGCTGCGGCTTCCACTTCTTTTTTAGGAAGACCTACATGTAATACGCCGTTTTCATAAATGGCTTCCACATTATCTGTATTAATGTTTTCAGGAAGCGAGAATGTCCGTTTAAAACTTCCGAAAGAAAATTCTTTTCTTGTGTACTCATCAGTATTTTCTTCTTTGCTTTCTTCTTTTTTACCGGATATAGTGATGTAATCATTTTCAATTTGAACATCAAAATCATTTTTATTAAATCCGGGTACAGCAAACTCCAGCATAAATGCTTTTTCAGTTTCTTTAATGTTTACAGAAGGAATAAATTCTCCTTTTGTTGCCATCCAATTATTCGAGAAATTGCGATTCATTACTTCATCAAACATGTCGAATACAGTTGGAATACCATTCGGTCTGCGATTTACTTTTAACAGTGTCATAGCTTTTTATTTTTTATTGTTTTTAAATTATTGTCGATGCTGCTTGATCAATCTCCATTCCATTTGAAAATTGAATGTGTTTAACTGAAATAAATTCCGATTTACTTTATTTACTCTGACGAAAGTTCTGAATGAGAAAGATATTGCTGACAGAAATTCTTTTGACAGTTGACAATGAAAAGTATTGAGTATCGAGTATCGGGTATTAGGTTGGCTATTAGCTATTGGCCGTTAGCTGTTGGCGAAAAAAGATTCTTTTAGAATTAGCAAATTTGTTAATTAGCCGATTAGCGGATTAGCCGATGAAAAAAAAGTGTAGTATTTTTTAAAGTTGGCTTACCTGCTAAGGTTGAACAAAAGTTTTTAAAAGGAGATTTACATAATGTTTCTCGGAAATTCGGAAATATTTAGGAGAGCCGTAGGCTCGAATCATTTTTTATCTGCGTCCTCTGCGCAATCTGCGGGTTTATTTTTTTTTGCCACACAGTCTGCAAACATTGTTGGATGGTTTTAAAAGGACGCAAACCTTGGTGAAAATAAATTCTCCATTCCTAATTCTCACTTCCTCTCTTCCCCAATTCAATCACACTTAAATTTTCCGGTTTGCCATTATTAATTTCAAATTGAAGCATAGTGCGCATTTGATGAAATCCATTGCGACCGGCAGCTCCGGGATTTAAGGTGAGCATATTGTATTTTTTATCATGCATCACTTTTAAAATATGCGAATGTCCGCATACAAAAATATTTGGCGGATTTATGTTTAATATTTCTCTCACCCTTTTTTCATAGCGCCCGGGATAACCTCCAATATGTGTTATCCAAACATCTGCACCTGCACAATTAAATCTGTTATCCAATGGAAATTGCTGACGAATTTTTTGTCCGTCAATATTTCCATATACCGCTTGCAGTGGTTTTAATTTTGCAATGGCATCAGTAACTTCTACATCGCCAACATCACCTGCATGCCATACTTCATCTACTGTAGAAACATAATGCAGAATGCGATCATCAATATAACCATGTGTATCTGAAAGCAGTAGAATTTTCATTGCATCTTTTCTTTAATATAGTTTTTAACATCTACTACAGCAAGTGGATTAAACCATGTATAACTTTTGTCTTTGCGAAACCATGTGAGTTGACGTTTAGCATAGTTGCGTGTGTTCTGTTTTATTTTATTTATTGCAGTTTCTAAAGTGGATTTATCTTCCATAAATTCAAATAGTTCTTTGTATCCCACTGTTTGCAAAGCGTTTAAATGGCGATAAGAAAATAATTGTTCGGCTTCTTGTAACAAACAATTTTGCATCATCACATCCACTCTTGTATTAATTTGTTGATAGAGTTTTTCTCTTTCCATATCCAGACAAATTTGAATGGGTGTAAAATTTCTTTTTACAACATTCTTTTTTCTAAATGATGAATACGCTTTTCCTGTTTGCAAAATAACTTCCATTGCCCGCATTAATCGTTGTGGATTTTGAATGTCTGCAATTTGAAAATATTCAGGATCATTTTCTGAAATATAATTCTGTAAATATTCTAATCCTTTGGTTTCATATAATGCAATTATCTGCTTACGAATTTCTGCATCAGAGGCAGGTAAATTATCCAAACCATTTATAATTGCATCAATATATAATCCTGAACCACCAACCACAATTACAACATTATGAACAGTAAATAATCTATCTATAATTTGCAATGCTTCCTGTTCGTATTGTCCAACACTATAAGAATCGTGGATTGAAATATTGTTGATGAAATGATGGTTAATCGTAGCTAATAGTTCAGCATCCGGTTTGGCAGTTCCAATATGCATTTCCTTATAAAATTGTCGTGCATCGGCAGAAATAATTTCGGTGTTGTATTCTTTTGCTAATTGAATAGCAAGATTTGTTTTTCCAATTCCTGTTGGTCCTGCAATTATTATCAGAAATTTATTTTCGGGATTAGTCATGCAATTATTTTCCGTTTACTTTCAATCCCAACTCTAATCCTTTCTTCAACATTAATTCTTTTGCATTGGCATAATCATTTTGAATAATGCCATCGAGAATAGATTCACGAATATGATTCTTAATAATTCCCACTTCACGTCCGGGTTTTAAATTAAATGTGCGCATAATTTCATCGCCGGTAACCGGTGGTTGAAAATTGCGGATATGATCATGCTCTTCCACCGATTTTAATTTCTGTCGTACCATTTCAAAATTTTCACGATACTGCTTTATTTTCAACCGATTTTTTGTAGTGATATCTGCTTCACATAGCAACATTAAATTATCAATATCATCACCCGCATCAAATAATAGTCTACGAATGGCAGAGTCAGTTACATTTTCTTTTGTAAGTGATATTGGGCGCAAATGCAATTCAACCATTTTAGCAACAAAATGCATTTTATGATCTAATGGAAGTGAAAGTCGTTTAAAAATTTTAGGAACCATGCGGGCACCCAAAGCTTCATGCCCATGAAATGTCCAGCCTTGTTTTGGATAAAAACGTTTTGTTGCAGGTTTCGCAATATCATGTAATAACGCAGCCCATCGCAACCATAAATTTTCTGTCTTTAAACTAATATTATCCAACACTTCCAGCGTGTGATAAAAATTATCCTTATGTCCTTTACCATCTTTCATATCCACACCATGCATGGTGTATAATTCCGGAAAAATAATTTCAAGTAAACCACAATCAGACAACAATGAAAATCCGGTAGAAGGAATTGGTGAAAGAATAATTTTATTTAATTCATCGGTAATACGTTCTTGAGAAATAATTGCAATGCGTTCTTTATCTTTTGCTATTGCTGCAAATGTTTCTTCATCAATTCTAAAACCTAATTGCGAAGCAAAACGAATTGCCCGCATCATGCGCAACGGATCATCACTGAATGTTGTAAGCGGTGGTAATGGAGTTTTAATTAATCGTTCTCCCAAATGTTGTAAGCCATTAAACGGATCAATTAACTGACCGTAATTTTCTGCATTCAAAGAAATTGCCAATGCATTAATTGTAAAATCACGACGGTTCTGATCATCTTCCAATGTGCCATCTTCCACAATAGGTTTACGACTATTACTTCTATACGATTCTTTTCTTGCACCTACAAATTCTAAATCTAAATCACCCAAATGAATATGTGCAGTACCAAAATTTTCAAACACTTTTACATTTGTTGAATTAGGTAATAATGCACTTACCGATTGCGCAAGTTGAATACCGCTACCCACACAAACAAAATCTATATCAGTTACTTCACGATATAAAATTTTATCACGCACATAACCACCAACGATGTACACAGGAAAATTTAAAGCAGTTGCAGCATTTGCTACTTGCTTAAAAATATGCAGTTCTTCATCAGTGAAATGAAGAATGGTAAATAGATTTTTTTGTTGCAGATCAGTAAACATTATACGGCTACATTATGCTCACGCAATGCACTGTTGAGCGAAGTTTTTTTATCGGTAGATTCTTTGCGTTTCCCAATTATTAATGCACAAGGCACATTAAATTCTCCGGCAGGAAATTTTTTAGAAAAACTTCCCGGAATAACAACACTGCGGGAAGGAACACGACCAATATATGCAATCGGTTTATCACCACTTACATCAATGATTTTTGTAGATTGAGTAATCACCACATTCGCACCGAGAACTGCTTCTTCTTCCACAATCACACCTTCCACAACTATACATCTTGAACCAATAAAACAATTGTCTTCAATAATTACCGGGCCGGCTTGAACAGGTTCCAATACACCACCAATTCCGACGCCACCACTCAAGTGCACATTCTTACCAATCTGCGCACAACTGCCTACGGTTGCCCATGTATCCACCATAGTTCCGGAGTCCACATACGCACCAATATTAATATACGACGGCATCATGATTACACCTTTTGCAACATAACTTCCGTAACGGGCAATCGCATGAGGAACAACTCTTACACCTAATGCAGCATAATTTTTTTTCAATGGAATTTTATCATGAAATTCAAAAGGACCCACATTAATTGTTTCCATTTGCTGAATAGGAAAATACATAATCACGGCCTTCTTCACCCATTGATTTACCTGCCATTCACCATCCATTTTTCAGCAACACGCAATACACCTTCATCTAAATATTCTATAACCTGATGAATTGCATTGCGGGTTTCTTTAGTATCCAATAACGTTCTGTCTTCCCAGGCAGATTCTATTTGTTGCATTATTTTTTGCATGTGGTAAAGGTATAATGATTCTGTTTTTTATTTTAGAGTTTTAAAATATATCATGCACAAAAAACAATTTGTTTTTTTCGGGGGTCCGTTTCTCGCTTTGTTAGTTGGATTCGCATTTTATTTTTCAGGCTATCCATTTATATTGTGTTGCACTGCAGCAGTTTTAATATTAATGGCATATTGGTGGATGACGGAAGCCGTGAATTTATTTATCACCAGTTTTTTACCGCTCATGTTATTTCCTGTTTTTGGAATAATGAAAATGCAAGATGTAGCGCCATTATATATGCGGGATGTAATGTTTTTATATATCGGTGGTTTCTTACTCACCTTTGCTATTGAGCGATGGAATTTGCATAAACGTATTTCGCTCAACATACTTTTAAAATTTGGTGGATCGCCGGAAAAATTATTATTGGGATTTATTCTCGCCTCCTATTTTTTAAGTATGTGGTTAAATAATACTTCCACTACTTTAATGTTGTTGCCGATATGTTTAGCAGTAATTAATCAATTGCATAATAACAACGAGAAAAAATTAACCGGTATTTCTGCAGCCCTGTTAATCGGTGTTGCCTTTGCATCTTCTATCGGAGGCACAGCTACATTAATAGGTACTTTACCGAATATGGTGATGAAAGATTTTTATGATGCACAATTTTCCAATACAGCAAAATTGGATTTCGGGCGTTGGTTTTTATTTGCATTCCCTATGAGTTTTGTATTTGTAATGATATGTTATTGGGTGTTGCGTATAATGCTTGTAAAAAAGGTGAAACAGAATCTGTTCCTTTAGATTATATAGTTAATGAGAAACGCACACTGGGTAAAATGCAATATGAAGAGAAAGCAATTGCGATTATTTTTTCAATAGCAGTTGTGTTGTGGTTTACAATTGATGCAAAAGATTTTGGTGCATTTGTAATTCCGGGTTGGAGTAATTTATTACCCGATCCTGATTTTGTTTCCGAGAGTTATGTTGCAATGTTTATGATGGGATTATTATTTTTTACACCTTCAAAAAATAAGAAAGGAGAGAACTTAGTTACCTGGGAAGAATTTAAAAAAATACCCTTGGGAATCATCTTTTTATTTGGTGGTGGATTTGCATTAGCAGAAGGAGTGAAGGTATCAGGATTAGGAGATTGGATAGCACAAAATTTAGTGGCGTTGCAATATTTACCGTTGTGGTTAATGATATTTTGTTTGTGTTTAATAACCACACTTTTTTCTGAATTTGCTTCCAACACAGCAACTGCAATTTTATTCATGACGATATTAGTTCCGGTGATTGGGCAGATGCAGGATGTGCCGCCACTCATGATTATGATGCCTGTGGCAATGGCTGCCTCTTATTCATTTATGCTTCCTGTGGGTACACCACCAAACACAATTGTTTTCGGTACAGAAAAAGTTTCTGTAAGGCAAATGATGCGCACAGGAATTTGGTTAGATATAATTGGTGCAATTGTAATTACGTTGTTTATGATGACGCTTGGGAGGTTTGTGTTTGGGATATAAGAATTAATACTTGGTATTTTACCATTGCTATAATTAAAAAGTAATAATGCATTTTTAATTTGCTCCAATAACTTTTCAATTCCATATTACGGTAGATATCGAAACAATTCAGCATACTACAACTTCACATTCTTAATTCTATAATGTCACCCCTTCGGGGTTTGTTTTTTTTGTGTTTGCATTGTTAGTTACAATAATGCCAACCCTTCGGGTTTAACCCGTTTACAAATTCTATATTGATTATATAAAAAAAATGCGATTTTCACTGAAATAGAAAATGAGATATTTCTGCATATTAGAATTAAAAATTAAAAAAAATATCTTCCAATTCTGAAGGGGTGAAATTATTATAGCAGAAAACAATCATAAAACACAGAACCCCGAAGGGGTGATATTATTATAGCAGAAAATAGTCATAAAATACCGAACCCCGAAGGGGTGATATTATATTTCAATAAAAGATAAATTGGTTAATAGCCATTTCACATCTGTTTCACCATTTCGTATAATAGTAATATGGATTTGGCATTCCATAAATTTCAATCATCATGGAATTATTTACTCAGATCTAACAGATTTTGTAAAGAATATATTATCCGTGAAATCTGTGTAATCTTTTAAATCAGTGATTCAGACAATTATAATGAAAACAAGAACTTTATTGAAACATCAAATAATTTTTAAGGCTGGTTAGTTAATCTATTTGCGTTAGTGACCTTCAAAAGGTTATAAATAGTTTGAATAGATAATTCTAATGTTCCACCAAAACCGTTTTATTTGCAATAATCATCTCTTGATTAGAGTAAATTCTTAAATTGTATAATCCATTCGCCAAATCATTTGTAGCGATTATGGTATTTGAATTTATGTTGCCGGATATTACAAGTCTATTCTGAATATCATATAACTGATAATTATAATTTCCATTTTCAGGTATTGCAATCGTTAAATATGTATTTGCAGGATTTGGATACACATTGATATAATTAGAAACTGAAATAATATCTGTTGTTAAAATTTCCAGTGTTTCATTTGCAGTAGAAATTCCACACACATTCATTGCAATTAGTGAAATTGTATAAGTGCCCAATGTTGGAAATGTATAGGTCGGATTAATATCATTTATAATTTCTAAAGTACCAAAATTCCAATTATATAATAAATAATCACCAACAGATGTATTGATGAATTGCACAGTTGAAAAATCTATATCATAAGTGAATGCAGCAAGCGGACTTTTTATAATAACAATTTCAATACTGTCTGCAATTTCAAAACCCAAACCATCACTTAATGTTACTTTATAAACTCCGGAATTAGTTACTGTTATTGTTTCGGTTGTTTCTCCTGTATTCCAGTTATAATACATGCCGGAGGTTCCTGCATCTAAAACAACAGAATCGCAGAATTGTGTTTCTTCTTCCAGATCATAAAAAGGAATGCGCATTATAGAAACAGATTCACAATAATTATCATTAGAAGGATCATCATCAAACGGGTAATCAGTAAATGCGCAAATATTATGTATTCCTATTGCAGAAAAATCAACGTATTCAGAAAACGTATATAATGCAGATTCGCCACCTTCTATTGTACCTAAATATGTTTCACTGATTGGTGCTCCGCCATCCACAATACATTTTATAGAAAAACCTGCGGCAGATTCAACACCAAAGTTTGTAATAGTAACAGTTATTGTATCACCCATATAAAAGCCGGTAACCGGAGCATTAATAGCTGTAACACCAATATCGTAAGCGTATGTGGTAAAATGCAAGAAAACTAAAAGAGATAAAAGTATTTGGGTAGAAGTTTTCATTTGTTGTGAATTTTGTAATACAAATATACATGAATTGCTTTTTCATCTTGCTATAACTCAATCATAGTTTTGTAGAATTATATGCCGCAGGGTTTGCGAATTATTTATTTTTAATGGATGCAAGAACCCTGCTTAAACGAGGAAGAAAAAAATCATTGATGAAAAATCAGTAATCAGTTTTTAAACTCAGAACCCGAAACTTGAAACCTGAAACCCGAAACTCGAAACCCGAAACTCCTTTGTCAATGGTCAAAGTCAAAAGTCTAAGTTTTTTTTGTCAATAGTCAATGGTCTAAGTTTTTTTTAACTATTTCGGCTTATTATACGCATTTTCCAAAGTGGAAATACTTTTCTGATACCATGTATCTTCCAATACAAAATCAAAAGAGATAGAGGATAAACAGGTTACCTGATTTTTCCCATCATCAATATCATCAATATAAATTCTATGCTTACCTGCTGGTAAAGAAATGGGATATAAATTCTGAATAGGAAGATCAATAATTGAATATTTTCTGTCTTCCACTAATCCATCCACTGATGAAAAACGAATTACATCAACTTTACTTGAATTAGTAAAAACATCATCATTTAATTGATTGCCGTTGTAAATACGAATGGCACTTATCGGTTGCAACAATTCAAATTCTATATACTCACCCTTGCCTCTTCCGCTCGCACCTTCACACCAGGCAGTTTGCATTTGTAAATTTTCTTTTCCTACAAAAGCAGAATCATCCATATTGAAATTGGAAATATCAAAAGCATAAATCGGATGTCCGGATTCTTTTAATGTTATCTCCGCAACATTGCCTTTACAAGTGCTGAGTAAATAATCATTTAATAAATAAGAATTGTATTTTTTTGCTGTCCAGTTATTGCTGAAAATATCCAGATTCACCGGATTTCCTGTTTGATAAGTTTGTATCGTATTGGAAGTTGCGGCTTCATTAGTAGCTACATAATTTCTATCGGTAAGTTTTAATTCGCTCTTATCCCAACTGGAAGCAGTTACATTGCGAATAGGTGAGGGGATAATAGATTTTTCTACTGTTAATGCTTTGCTGCCACATTCTTTTACATTTTCACGAATGGTATAAAAAGCAATTTTATCATTGTTGACTGGCGTAATATTTTTAATTACTAAAACCTGACTGCGTTCGCCGGTGTACTGAGTTGTGTAATTATATTTTGAAGGAAGAATTGGTGTTGCATTAAATATATCATGTTGTAAATATAAATTCTGAATAGTGCCCGGCCAGTTCTTTTCGTAACCAATAGTAAACGGAGAATAAATTTGTAACTCATCAATACCTGCAACTGTGGAAGGTACTTTCATAAATGTGAGAATATTAAATTGTTCGTTGGGTTGAAATGTGATTTCTGCAATCATTTTTATATCTACAAATAACACTTCGGTATTTTTATTCAGGTTATAGGGATCTTCATCTAACCAACGAAATTCCATCAGCACTTTTGTATAATTCGTTTTTGAATTGTTGCGAAAAATATCACTTACAATTCCTAATTGTTTTAAATTTTGTGAACTCACATATCTGCGAATAAATAATCGTTGACCAAAATTATTTTTCAGTTGATCACGAATATCCACTCCCGGATCTTCTACTTTAAAAATATCGGGCATCAGTTTCGCCAATTGATTCAATGCATCGCTGCGCACTCCCGGTCTGAATTCATTAAAATATAATTGAATCGGTTGAGTCATCATCACCACTCCATAGCTGGTAGTAGTATTTTTAAATTCATATAAAATATCATACACAGCACCTGTATCTAACTCACGCATGTGAATCATTTCATTTTGCAATGTAATTCCGAAGTCGGGACCTTCCGGACGAAGATTACCTGTGATAACCGATAGTCCATTAAAATTTGATTCAATAGTTTGTGCAGATAATATACTTGCAACACAAAGGATAATAATTAAAGAATATATTTTCAACGCTTAAATTTTTTTATAAATATTTGAAATGAATTATGATAACGACATGAACAGATTACTATTTCACGCCTTGTAATAATCTTCGCAGCGATGAAATAAACCGATGAAATCCAGCATCTCGCCAATATCAGAAACTTTTATTTTACCAAACATAAAAGCCATTTGTGCATTGGTTCGGCCCCATTCCACATCTTCATATACTTCATCTTTTGCCTTCACCACACATTTTGCTTCACCAATTAATCCTTCCTGCACATCAATCGTTTCATCAGTAATGACAACCGTAAATTTGCCACCATTATCTCCGGAAATGTCTAAATGAAAAACACTTTCATAACCCGGTTCTGCTTTTTCCGGACGAAAGCGTTCTTTCAGGCTCATTATAATTTCTTTTGCTGTAGTTGGTTTTTCCATTTTATTTTAATTCGTTTTGCAAAGGTAAAGTGTACTCTATAAAATTCTATTTTTACATTGTTGATATATGGACAAGTGTAGAATTGATAAATGGTTATGGGCGGTGCGAATTTACAAAACCCGCTCTTTAGCTGCCGAAGCAGTGGCTTCAGGCAAAGTGCGTGTGAATGATGAAACAGTGAAACCTTCGCATAATTTACTGAAAAATAAAATTGTGAAAGTGCGTAAAGGATTAGTTACTTATCAATATAAAGTAATTCAGCTTTTGGAGAAAAGAGTAGGAGCACAATTAGTAAAAGAATATTTGGAAGACATTACTCCACAAGATGAACTGGATAAATTAGATATAAATAAAAATATGCCTGCTGCATTTCGTGAACGTGGTACCGGCCGACCAACGAAAAAAGAAAGAAGAGATTTGGATGATTGGAAAGAAGAGAATTAATGTGCGAATGTGACTGATGTGCGAATGTGAGAATGGAAAAAATTAGCAGATGAGATGATTAGCAGATTAGCTGATGAAAAAAAATGTGCAAATGTGGTTAATGTGCCCACGATTGCTATCGGGGTGAGAATGATTAGCAGATGGGAGAATGTAGAATTGTAGAACTGAAGAATTGTAGAACTGGAGAACTGAAAATTATTATTGTCGAATCGGGGAACTGTCTAATCGTCAAATCGGAAAAAGAGATGAGGATAACTTGATTTGAGTAATATTGAAACTCGAAATTTTTTTCGCCAAAAACAATTAAATCAATTTGATTTTTTTTCATTGTCAACTGTCAACTGTCAACTGCCAATTATTTAATTACTTTCCTCCTGAATTTTCTTCAAAAGCATTTCTGTTTCTTGCACATTTTCTCCTGTTTGTTTGCCGGTTTCAATTGCTTTGTTTGCCCAAAGTTTTGCTTCATCCAAATTATTTAATTTATAAAGTAAAGCAGCGTAAGTATCCATTACTGCATAGGTATTTAAGGTGGGAAGATAGGGTTGAAACCAAGCCTTTGCCATTTCCAGAATTTCGGGGTTATCACATTTTTCATAGAGTGTCCATGCAGCACTATTTATACCATCAATATCTATTTCCATTTTGCCATCTTTAATAACATTGGTCATCAACTCTGCAAAGCCTTCCCAATTTTCTGTGGCTTCATAATAATATTGTTGCAATTGCACTTTAAAATTATCCGGATCACCGGGAAAATAGGAATCTACTTCGGCAAGCACATCGCTAAACATTACTTCATCTTTTGCATTTGCTGCTTCCACAACTTCTGCAAATAATATTTTTTGCATTTTAGTTGTCGCTTCTTTTTTATAGAGCTTGTGGAGTTTGCCAAATCTCCTTTTAAATTCTTTGGTATAATATTCATCCAAATTAAATCTGCTCATCACTGCCCAATTTATTTCGGTAGTAATATCTTCTTGTTGCGCTAAATATCCGCTTACATCGGCATCTTTTGGAAACTTCCATGTGCTATCATTTGCATTGCGATACGCCTGGGCATAAAAATCCGGCCAATCCATATCTAATTTCTTTGCTAATCTCTTTCACAGTCTACTTTATAAGCAAGAAAATGTGCGTTGATATATTCAGCCACTTTTGCATTATCATGAAACATCATTTTATCCATTGCTTTACACGGACCACACCAATCTGTAAATGCATCCACCATTATAATTTTATTTTGTTGTAAAGCTTCTTTATTCAAAGCTTCCCAATCACCTTGAAAAAAATTAACATCTTGTGCATTTGTAGTTATAGCAACTAACAAAAACAAAAAATTTGCTGTAATACTTTTAGATAGTTTCATTTTGTAAAATTCATGAATAATTTTTAATTGTAATGTTAAGCTTTGCAATGTTTTTATTTATCGGGAAAAGTATTCTGCAAATAGGAGTAAAGAATTTATTATGCAAATAATCTTTGTTCCTTATGGTTACAATAGGGTAATCTTGGCGTTAGCTTCTACACATTATCCAACTTAATTTACAATCCCAATCTATTAACTTTGCCGATTATCAGGCTCCGTAGTTCAATGGATAGAATGGAAGATTCCGGTTCTTCTGATGTGGGTTCGATTCCCGCCGGGGCTACAAAAAATATTACTTGAGTAAGCTATTTGCATTAATACTATTGCCTGTTTTCTTGTATAATACCACAGGATTTTATTTTCAATTCAGGTGGCAAACAAATACTTTAAAGCAAACCGCAAACACACGTTTTAGTGATGAAGATTTAGTTACTCTTCAAAATATTCCTGCCAATCAATTATCATTTATAGACGAAGGCAAAGAGTGTTTATACAAAGGTGAAATGTATGATATCATCAGCGTAAGTCAATCAGATAATTATTATACTATTGTTGCCTATCACGATAAACATGAAACTGCAGCATTAGAAAAATTAAATAAGAATGTTGACGACAATTTACCTGTTGGGAATACAAGCAAGGATACACAAAAGCAAGGGATAAAATCCGGAATACAATCTTTTTTAAATCCTACTTCAGAATTTACATCAGATATAAATATTATTGCTTATTACTCAAGAAATGATATTAGCTATAATCTGTTATCCGGCTTTCAGTCACTGTTTTCTCCACCACCTCAATTGTAATTTTTGATATGTTTTAATTACATGTATTGCAAACAAAAAAGTTGCATCAGCATGCTATATATTATTAATTAAAATTTACAAAATGAAAAAAATTATATTCATGATAGTGGGCTTTATGCCCTTATACCTGATTGCACAATCTGTGCAATTAATTGATAAATCCACACACAATCCTTTAGCAGATGTTGCGGTGATGTCGGACAATGAAATCATTGCTATTACAGGCTTAAATGGTATGGCAAATATTAGTACTGCAAAAGTGGAAATGATAGTGTTTAATAAGATGGGTTATGAAACTACATCTATACTGAAAAGCACTATTTCTGATGGCGCTAAAATAGAGATGCTTCAGAAAACGTATGACTTAAATCCGGTAGTAGTTTCAGGTAGTAGATTTCCGGATAGCTTGCGCACATTAGCACAACAAATAAATGTAATATCCAGCTCTGAAATTGCTTTTCAAAATGCAATGTCAACTGCAGATGTTTTGCAAAATACAGGTGAAGTGTTAGTGCAAAAAGTCAGTTTGGCGGAGGTAGTCCGATGCTGCGAGGTTTTGAAGCAAGCAGAATTTTATTAGTTGTGGATGGTGTGCGTATGAACAATGCAATTTACAGAGCAGGGCATTTACAAAATAGTGTTACAATGGATCAGGCAATGTTGGATAATATCGAAATTGCTTACGGTCCTTCTTCTGTTGTGTATGGTAGTGATGCATTAGGTGGTGTTATACATTTCAGATCAAAAAATCCAACACTGCTTACTGATGGAAATTCGATGGCAAGTGGAAATGTATCTGCTCGTTATGGTACTGCGGCAAGTGATAAAACAGCACACTTTGATTTAAATCTTGCAGGTAAAAATATTGCATCATTAACATCTGTTACCTATTCAAATTTTGATGATTTGCATGCAGGAGGAACTCCTAATAAGGATAATAAATACGGCAGCTTTGGATTCCGACCAATTTATCAGGAAACCATTAATGGTGTAGATACAATTATTGTAAATCCGGATTCAACAAAGCAGGTAGCAAGTGGATATTCGCAATATGATATTTTAGAAAAAATCTTGTATCAACCAAATGAGAATACTTCGCATTTACTCAATTTGCAATTCTCAAATTCTACTGATGTACCTAGATATGATCGCTTAACAGTGGCAGGTAGTGGACCAAATACTTTAAAAAGTGCAGAGTGGTATTACGGACCTCAAACAAGATTTATGGCTTCATATCAATTTTCAAATACAAAAGCCACTAAGATTTATGATGACATGCATATTATTGCAAGTTACCAGCATATTGTAGAAAGCAGAAATGATAGAGGTTTTGGAAAAAAAGCATTAACAAGTCGTACAGAAAATGTGGGTGTAATAGGTTTAACTGCTGACTTTATGAAGAATATCGGCAGTAATAAATTGCATTATGGTTTGGAGGGATATTTTAATGATGTGCAATCTGAAGGTACTTCAACAGATGTTTTTACTGATGAAGTTTCTCCGGCAAGTACCCGCTATCCCGATGGTGGTTCCACGATGAATATGTATGCAGTATATGCAAATCATTCCCTTGCATTTGCAGACAATAAATTGATTCTGCATGATGGGTTGCGTTTTAATATTACAAACCTCAATGCATCATTTATTGATACTACTTTTTATCCGTTTCCTTATTCAGATATCACACAAAATAATAGTGCTCTTACAGGAAGTATCGGGTTGACATATTTGCCTGCGGATGATTGGAAAATTGCGATTTTGGGATCCACCGGATTTAAAGCACCGAATGTGGATGATCTGGCAAAAGTATTTGATAGCGAACCCGGAATTGTAGTTGTTCCAAATCCGAATTTAAAACCGGAATATACTTACAATACTGATTTGCAAATTGCAAAAGAGTTTGGTGATTTAGTGGAGTTGGAAGTAACAGGATTTTATACAATTTACCGCAATTATTTTACCACTGCTCCAAGTACTTTTAATGGACAGGATTCAATAATGTATGATGGTCAATTAAGTGAGGTATTAACTTCAACAAATTTTGGTAAAGCATTTATCTATGGATTTAATGCAGGTATAGATATTAATATTACAGACTATCTATCTTTAAGCAGCTATATTAATTATACCTACGGAAGAATAGAAACAGATACTACACCAATTCCATTGGATCATATTCCACCGGTGTATGGTAAAACATCTTTGAACTTGCAGGTTTCTAAATTCCGTGCTGAATTTTACAGCATGTATAACTCTTGGAAAAGAATAGAAGATTATAATACAACCGGGGGAGAGGATAACCTGAGTTCGGCAACAGTGGATGGAATGCCTTCATGGTTTACATTGAATTTAAAAGCAGCCTATGCAGTTACTGACTATTTACAAATTCAAGTCGGTTGTGAAAATATTTTAGATTTAAATTATAGAGTATTTGCTTCCGGAATTTCAGCACCTGGAAGAAATATATTTATTTCACTACGAGGAAGATTTTAATTTTTTATAATTTATTAAGGGCAACTTATTCAATTTAAGTTGCCCTTTTATTTTTTCCTTTACATTTTCTAAACTATCTTTATAACACTAACATTTAAAATTCATTTACAATGGCAAATATTTTTTCCCGCTTAGGTGGAAATTCAAAAGGTGGCGGAGCTGAGAGAGCTACTGCATTTATCAATGCATTAAAAGCACAATTGGGTATCAATGATACGCAGGCTTCTTCCATTGAGACAGCTTTACGCACATTTATGCAAGAGCGTAAACAAAATAAAGAAGAAGGTGATAAAGAGGCTATGAAAACTGCCAGGCAATCACTGATGCAAAATATACATTCTGTGCTTACCCCTGAACAACAAAAAATGTTTGATTCCAAAAAAGAGGAATTCAAAAACTTATTGAAGAAATAAAAACACCTAACCATTATGAACACACTTATCCTATCACTATTACCGAATCTATTATTAAATGGTGCAATACCGAAATTCCCTATTCCTCATGGAATGTATGTGGGTTTAATGCATACGCATTCTTTGGTGCGCTATTTAATTCTCATTGCACTTATCGCTGCTATTTATTTTGCTTATAAAGGACGTAAAAGCGGCGCACCTTATGCCGGGATTACAAAAAAAGCCGGATTATTTACAATGATTTTTGCGGATATTCAATTACTTATAGGTGCTATTTTATTTTATGTGTTTATTGATGTAAGAACCAACTTTAAATTGCAACGATTTAAAGAATTAATGGGTGATAGTACTAACCGATTTTTTATTATGGAACACGCTGTGTTAATGTTCATTGCAATTATATTAATTCATGTGGGATATATTAAAGCCAAGAAAGCAACCTCAGCAATTACCGCAAATAAAAATCAGTTTGTCTGGTATCTAATTGCATTGATAATAATTTTGGTAGCTATCCCTTGGCCATTCATGCCGGGTTATGGTCGTCCTTGGTAATTCATTAAAAGAAAAAAAAGGAATTAATCGTAGAGTTCGCACACTCGGGTGAGGCCTTGTGCATTCACAATTTTTATTGCGTGATTATCGGTAGTTACTAATCCTTCTTCTTTCAAATCTTTAAGAACACGGATAGCTGTTTCTTTTACAGTACCAACATAAGATGCAAGATCTTCACGTGTAATATTAATTACACCATCGGGATTATCTGCTGTTTTATAAGTTTCTTTTAGAATAAGTAATGCTTCTGCTATTCTGCCACGTACTGGTTTGTAAGCGATATGCGTCATTTTTTCAACTGTATCATCCAATGTTTTGGTGAGCATTTTAACCATGCCCTCACTAAAGCGAGCATTTTCTTTAAACAATTGAGTGATTAAATCTTTTGGTATAAAACAAATGATGGCATCTTCCATTACTTCAGCAGTAACTCTGTAAGGTGTGGCGGCCAATAAAGCACCATATCCTAAAAAATCTCCGGGAGCTACAATTTTTAAAATTTGTTCTTTACCATCAGGGGCCATTTTAAATAATTTCACCTTACCAGAATTCAAGCAATATAATCCATAGGAATTTGCACCTTCATGAAAAATAACCTGCCCTTTTTTATAAATAGCCGAGGTTTTATTTTCATTAATTGTAGCTGATTCATGCGTATGACAAAAATGAAATAGGGAGTCGTTGTAACTTTTGCATTGTTCGCAATCAGGAACGGTAAATTTATTTTTTACAGCCATATTAGTTGAGTAAACTTTCACTAAAATACAAAAATATTTCGCTTTGGTTCAAATGCGTTTATGATAGTAGCAAGCAGGTGATAGGTTTGCTTTTATTGTTCTGCATTAAAGGCCAGCAGTGGAATATTATTATATAGTGCAATATGCCGGGTAGTGCTCATGTGAAAGATGGTAGCCATAAATCCCATGTGATGAGTTATCATAACAATGGCACCGGCCGAATGTGTATCTGCAAAGCGGGTAATTGCTTCAGTAATATTTTTATCAACTACAAAATTTAAATTCAAATCACCATCAGCAATCTCTTTCCTGAATGTTGTATTAATTTTATTTACGATAGACTTATTTCCTACAGTACCATCCTGCATAAAATGAATGGCATATACTTTACTATTAAATAAGCTGCTGAATAATAAGCATTGCCTTAAGACATCCACATCTTCTTCAATACATTCGAAGGGAAAAATAATATTGCTACCGTCGGGAATATCTGCATCTTGTGGGATTACTAAAACAGGAATATGAGAATGGCGGATTGTATTCCAGGTTACTGTTCCAAACATACGGTCCTCTACACTATTACAACCCTGAGTACTCATCACTATTAAATCTGCATTTGCTTCTTCAGCACCATCGGCAATTGTTTCTGCAGTGAAACCCATTTTTGCTTCTGTTGTAATTTTAATATGCTCGAGCTTTTGTGTTTTTAAAAATGTTTGGAGATCCTTATTTGCCTTCAATTCATTTTCCTTCATCAGATTGTCCACCATAGTGCTCGGCATATACTCATCCACAAAGGGAATTTTAAATGCATGGAATACCACAATAGAAGCTTTGGTTTTTTCTGCAATTCTATATGCCATGCGAATAGCTTCTGCGGATTGATCTGAAAAATCAGTTGGACAGAATATTTGTTTTATACCAATTGCATTTGTTCCCATAGTCTGGTTTTTCCACGAAACTTCATTAGCCTTTGTCACTTGTTATTTCTCCTTTCTGGCTGCAAACCATTTATATTAAAAATAGAAATTCAAAAAAAGCCTTATTATCCTATATATGCCATGATAAGCATCAGGATTTTGGGTGATTAAAATCATTTTAAAAAAAAAGGCCTCTTTTTCAAGAGACCTTTTAGAAATTTAGTTTTTTGATATTACCATTCTTCTTCCACTTTCACCTTTGCAGGTTGAATAGCGGCTTCCATTGCAGGAATAAATTCCTCAGTAAAGAATACATAAATCTGTTCCAGATATGTTTGAATTTCATAGTCGGATGATTTTTCATCGTCGTTAATCCAATTCTCAATGCCGTAATAGGCTGCTTTCTGTACATTGATTTTTGTTATTACATATTTATATCTTTCATCTTTAAACTGAAGTTTAAAAGAATACTTTATCAAATCACCTTTTGTTTCCTGACCATTTATTTCACGCATTACATAAAAACTATGGCGACCTTCTAATATACCACCCGGCTTATCTTGTACCTGCATTACAGTGGTAGAATTTTTATAGTATTTGCGAATCCACTCAATTCCTAAATCATAGAGACTATCCTGGGGAACTCCATCAACATTTACCACTTCGGAAAATATAACCATCTTGGTTTCTTCATCTATTTCAAAAGGAGGTAAACCTGAAACATCGGCATTTTTTGATTGGGCATGCAATAACACAGGAATTGATATTAAGCATAAAAGCAACATTCTTTTCATCATAATTCTATTTATTTGCGGTTAAAGTTAAAAATGAACGTGCTGGGCTTTCAAAAATTTTGCCACAAATATTGTTGATAAAGCAACGTTTTATCCATTCATTTAAAAAATCTAACATTACCCTAAATAATTTTAACAACTTTACTTTTTAAGTTTGCCTATGTTTTTACCTAAATCATTTTTATTCACTGTAATTGCAGCAATGCTGCTTACAGTCAATACTTTCGGACAATTATTTGACGAAAAAAATACCTACACACATGCAGATACTTTGCGTGGAACTATAACACCTGAAAGGGCATGGTGGGATGTAACGCATTATGATCTGGATTTGAAATTCGATTTGGAAAAGAAAAGTGTTTCAGGTGTAAACACGATGGCGTTTCATGTCATTGAAGCGGGTGATAAAATGCAGATTGATTTAATGAAGCCAATGGAAATTACAGCAATCACTTTTGAAGGAAAGAAAGTGCCGTTTAAGCAAGATGGCAATGTATATATACTTCATTTTAAAACTCCATTTGAAGCAGGAACAGATGCTGTTATTGAAATGGAATTTAATGGTGCGCCACCAGTTGCAAAAAATCCGCCTTGGGATGGTGGATTTATTTTTAAAACAGATGCCAATGGAAAACCTTGGGTGAGTGTTGCTTGTCAGGGTTTGGGAGCCAGTGTTTGGTATCCGAATAAAGACCAGCAAGCAGATGAACCAGACAGTGCAAGAATGCATATTACCATTCCTAAAGATTTGGTGGGGATTTCCAATGGAAAATTTGAATCCCGTAATTTAAATGAGGATGGAACAGTAACTTATACATGGCGTGTAGTTAATCCGATCAACAATTACAATTTTGTTTTTTATATCGGAGATTATGTGCGCTACAATGAAATTTATAAGGGTGAAAAAGGACCACTAGATATTGATTTGTGGTTTTTAAGTTATGATATGGATAAAGCGAAGAGTCATGTTTTGCTCGATGTACAAAGGATGTTGGAAGCATTTGAATATTGGTTTGGACCTTACCCTTTTTATGAGGACGGATATAAAATGGTAGAAGCACCGCATTTGGGAATGGAGCATCAAAGTGCAATTGCTTATGGCAATAATTTTAAAAACGGATATCTCGGTTATGATTTAAGTGGAAGTGATGCAGGTATGAAGTGGGATTATATTGTAGTGCATGAATCCGGACACGAATGGTTTGCAAATAATATTACTACAAAAGATATTGCAGATATGTGGGTGCATGAAGGCATTACTTCGTATTCTGAAGTATTATTTACAGAATATTTCTATGGGAAAAAAGATGCAAATGCATACATGCAGGGATTAATGAAAGGGATCGAGAATAAACAACCTGTTATTGGTGATTATGGTGTGAACAGCGAAGGCTCGGGAGATATGTATCCCAAAGGTGCTGCGTTGATGCATACCATCCGACAAGTAATGGATAATGATGAAAAATTTCGCAATATGCTGCGCAGTATGAATGCGGATTTCTATCATAAAACAGTTACCTCAACCGAGATTGAGAATTATATCAGCAAATGGATGGGCAGAGATTTATCTAAAGTATTTGATCAATACCTGAGAACTATTCAGGTTCCTGAATTAGAATTTAATACCATTGAGACTAGCAAAGGAGATTTGTTAATTTATAAATGGAATAATGTAGTGCCCGGATTTGATATGCCTGTGAAAGTGTTTGTAAAAAATGCTCCCGTCTGGTTAGTCCCTTCTATCGTACCTAAAAAACTACCTATCCCAGATTTAAATGCTGTAGATAATAATCATTTTGCGGATCCGAATTTTTATATTACTGTTAAAAAATCCGATCTGAGATAAGGCAGTAAAAACCCTTATTTAATCCAATAAAAATAATATTGAAAATTGTGCAGTAATTGTGTGCAATTTTCTTCCAAAAGTCTTGTAGATTCAGTATCTTCGCCAACTATGCAAGAAACAGAAGAAACAAATTTACCCATCGCTAATAAAGGCGATTACACAGCAGAAAATATTCAGGTATTAGAAGGATTGGAAGCCGTTAGAAAACGGCCCGCCATGTACATCGGCGATACCGGTTTTAAAGGACTGCATCATTTAGTGTATGAAGTGGTGGATAATTCCATTGATGAAGCACTGGCAGGTTATGCAAAAAATATTTACGTAACTATTCATGAAGGCAATTCTATCACCGTGAAAGATGATGGTCGTGGTATTCCAACTGAGATTCATAAAAAAGAAAAGAGATCAGCATTAGAAGTGGTAATGACCGTGCTGCATGCCGGAGGAAAATTTGATAAAGATTCCTACAAAGTTTCCGGTGGTTTACATGGTGTGGGTGTTTCTTGTGTGAATGCATTATCTATCGCATTTAAAGTGGAAGTGCATCGTCTGGGTAAAATATTTGTGCAGGAATATTCCGAAGGCAAACCTCTTTATCCAGTAAAAGAAATCGGCGATACAGATATTACAGGAACCATTGTAACTTTTAAGCCGGATGCTACAATATTTAATGTGCTTGAGTATAAGTTTGATACAATAGCAGCACGACTTCGTGAGCTGGCGTATTTAAATCGAGGAATACGAATGGAGTTGGTAGATGAAAGACAAACTGAAGAAGATGGTAGCTTCCTTAGAAAGGAGTTTTATTCTGAAGGTGGTTTGTTAGAGTTTGTAACTTATCTGGATGCGGGTCGGGTTTCCATTCTTCCTTTTCCTATTTATGCAGAAGGGACGAGAGATAATGTGATAGTAGAAATTGCATTGCAATACAATAACTCTTACAATGAGAATATTCATAGCTACGTAAATAATATTAATACCATAGAAGGAGGAACGCATGTAGCAGGTTTCCGCAGGGCACTTACTCGCACATTTAAATCGTATGGTGATAAGCAAAAATTATTTGAGAAAATAAAAGTAGAAGTTACCGGTGATGATTTTCGTGAAGGATTAACGGCATTGATTTCTATTAAAGTACCCGAGCCTCAATTTGAAGGTCAGACAAAAACCAAACTTGGTAACTCGGAAGTAATGGGTATCGTGGATACAATTTCAGGTGAAGCATTAAATAATTATCTGGAAGAAAATCCCAAAATGGCCAGAGTAATTATTAATAAAGTAATAGTTGCAGCACAAGCCAGAACTGCCGCTCGCAAAGCAAGAGAAATGGTTCAGCGTAAAGGTGCATTAAGTGGTTCAGGATTGCCGGGAAAATTGGCGGATTGTTCAGAAAAAGATCCGAAATTATGTGAGTTGTTTTTAGTGGAAGGGGATTCTGCTGGTGGCACAGCAAAGCAAGGTCGTAACCGTGGCTTTCAGGCAATATTACCATTGCGTGGAAAAATATTAAACGTAGAGAAAGCACTTGATTTTAGAATTTTCGACAACGAAGAAATAAAAAATATTTTCACTGCATTGGGTGTAATGCCTTTAGAAGATAAATCGGTGGATACAACAAAATTGCGCTATCATAAAATTGTGATTATGACGGATGCCGATGTGGATGGCAGCCATATCACTACATTAATTCTCACTTTCTTTTTCCGCAAAATGTATGAACTTGTAGAGCAGGGATATATTTATATTGCGACACCTCCATTGTATTTAGTGAAGAAAGGGAAGGAGCAAAAATATTGCTGGAATGAAGAACAACGTAAAGCCGCAGTAATTGAATTAGCTAAAGGTGGCAAAGAAGAATCTGTAGGTATTCAACGTTACAAAGGTTTGGGTGAAATGAACGCAGAACAACTTTGGGAAACAACTATGAATCCTGAAACAAGAACATTGCGCAGAGTAACAATTGATAGTGCTGCAGAAGCAGACAGAGTTTTCAGTATGTTGATGGGAGATGAAGTTCCTCCTCGTCGTGAATTTATTGAAGCGAATGCACGCTATGCAAATCTGGATGTGTAATCTTTAGAAATCGTATTTATAAAAAATCCCGTTGTAATTTTTTACAACGGGATTTTTATTTTTAAAGAGAGTGATTAATTATCACCGCCTTTTTTAGTAACATCAATTTTCTTTTCGCCGTCTTTTACTTTCACGTCAATTTTTGTGTTGCTGCCATCTTTGTGCTCAATATTAACACCTTCATCCGTTACCTCTACATTTGTGGAAGTACCATCTTCTTTAACGGTATTACCATCCGTAGTTATTTCTGTGTTTCCGTCGCTGTCAGTGGTAATTACAGTTGTGTCTATATTATTATCTTCATCAGCATCTTTTTTTGCAGAGTTGCTGCAAGCTGCCATTGTAAATACCATAAATGCACTGGCACAGAATAGAATTGAAATTTTTCTCATAGTTTGATTTTGATTTTTCTTTGATTTTTAAAATGTGTTATAAAGTTAATTGATTATAAATTTCTGATTAGCTTTTTCCATCGGGGCTTTGTCATTTCATAAACAAAATTTAATCGTACGGGTTCACCGAAGTAAGCAATCTCTTCTTCGTTTGTCTTTATTGCACCCAATTTTTCCATAGCTTTTTGTGAGCGTATATTGCTTGCACCAACATGAAAATACACTGTATCCACAAATGTAAACGCATGGTTAAGCATCAATGATTTCATAGCAGAATTATATCCTTTACCCCAACAATTTTTCGCTAAAAAAGAGTAACCTATCAACAGTGTTTTTTTATTTACATCATAATCATAAAATCGGGTGGAACCAATTGCTTTCCCATTTGCAATATCATACACAATATAAGCACCTTGAGATTTAATTGCTCCTTCAAAAAATGTTTTAAATACATCACGTTCATATCTATTTTTATTGGGATGCTGTTCCCAAATTGCAGGATCAGATGCAACATCATATAATATTTCAAAATCAGTTTCTTGTAAGGGAATAAGTTTGATTAAATCGTTTTGTAATATAGGTAAATGCATTTTTTTTTGTTTGTGTTTGCAAATTTAAGAAGGGTAATAAATAAATATCGGAAATCAATCTTCCATCATCTCATTCAATCCATCTACTAAAATATCCAATTCACTTGTAGTAGTATATACATTTGGTGCAATGCGAATACCGTGAATATTTTCCCAATTGATTCCTACACAATGAATGTTTTTATTTGTAAATAAATAACTATCCATAGTGCCGGCTTCCATTCCATCAATTCGCACATTTGCAATAGCACATGAAAATCTGGGATCTAGTGAAGTATTGGAAATGAGTTTCGGATTATCAATTACCTGTGTTAACCAATAATCTTTTAAATACCGCAACCTTGCTTCTTTCCTTGCAGAGCCAATCATTAAATGAAAATCTATAGCCTGACCAATTGCTTGTTCAATTGCAAAAGAACGTGTACCCAGATTTTCAAACTTGCGGATATTATCACTTTGCGGATCATCACCCGGCATCAGTGGCCAGATGTTTTTTATCTTTTCTTTTTTAATCCAAAGCATTCCACTTCCGAATGGAGCACATAACCATTTATGTAAACTTGTTGCAAAATAATCACCACCTAAATCGGGAATATTAAAAACAAAATGTCCAAATGTATGTGCGCCATCAATCATTACATCAATACCTTTTGCATGTGCAACATCTGCTATTTTTCTCACCGGATTAATATGACCTGTCCAATTGATGATATGATTAATCTGAACCACTTTTGTTTTATCGGTAAATTGTTCTGCATATTTATTTACAAGATAATTTTCATCTTCAGTTGGCAATTCTAACTCAACCCATTTTAAAACAATGCCATGTCGTTTTTCTCTTTGCTTCCATGCATTTATCATGTTGGGATAATCTTGTCTTGTCAACACCACTTCATCACCCGCTTTTAAATCAATTCCATTAATAATATTATTCAATCCTTCTGTGGTATTTCTGTTGATTGCAATTTCTTCTGCATCACATCCTGCTAATTCAGCAAGCTTAGTGCGCAGTCCTTCACGACCTTTATCCAATATGCGCCACATATAATAACTGGGGGCTTCATTGCTCAATTTATTATACCGTTCCACAGCTTCTTGCACTACTCTTGGCGAAGGGCTTACTCCACCATTATTCAGATTAATAAGATTGGTAGAAACAGTGTAGGAATTTTTTATAATCATCCAGAATTCTTCATCTGCTGCAATTGATTCTATAGATTTATTTTCGGCATTCAGTAATGCAGACTGCAATAAACTATTATCCGCAAAAGCTTCCATCTGAGTAAATCCTAATAAGCTTGAAGTAATTGCAAGTTGTTTGAAAAATTTTCTGCGATGTGTCATTGCTATAAAATTTGTTGGGGAAGTTACAAATTCTATTTAAATCAATAATTGGTAATGTGAATTAGAATAGGAAGATAAGATTGCTTTTGTAATCAATTATAAAAAAAATCAGGATGCAGCAACACTCATTGGAACAAGTTCTTTAAGTTTTGCAATTACATAATCCACTTCTTCTTTTGTATTGAATTTGGAAAATGAAAATCGTACTGCTGCAGAATTTTTTTCACGATGTAATTGTGCAATCACATGTGAGCCGACATTACTTCCTGAACTGCATGCGCTACCTCCACTTGCAGCAATTCCATTGATATCTAAATTAAATAACAACATCTCATTTTTTTCTGATGGAGGGAAGTTTACATTCAACACTGTATATAATCCTTCCGGATCGGAGTTGAGAAGAATTCCAGGGATTTCCTGTTGCAATTGTTGCAACATATAATCTCTTAATCCAAGAATATAACTATGGGTTTCTTCCAATTCATCGTATGCAATTTCAATTGCTTTTGCCATGCCGATAATACCGTATAAATTTTCAGTTCCTGCCCGCATATTGCGTTCTTGTCCGCCTCCTTGAATCATTGGTTTTATCTGCGCTTCTTTATTGATGTAGATAAAACCAATTCCTTTTGGGCCGTGAAATTTATGTGCAGCAGCAGTGATGAAATGTATTGGAATTTTTTGCAGATCTAATTTATAATGTGCAATGGTTTGTACGGTATCACTATGAAAATATGCATTGTATTGATTGCATAATGCCGATACTTTTTCAATATCTAACAAGACACCAATTTCATTATTTGCATGCATTAAACTCACTAAAGTTTTTTCATTACTATCTGCTAGTAATTGTTCAAGATGATTATAATTTATTTTGCCATCTGGCATTAAATCAACAAATTCTATTTGTACTCCCGAACTCAGTTTCATCATTTCAACAGTATGTGTTACAGCATGGTGTTCAATAACTGAAGAAATAATTCTTGTAACACCAAGGTCACGTACACTGCATGCAATTGCCATATTATCTGCTTCTGTTCCACCCGATGTAAAAAATATTTCTCCGGGTGAAACATTCAACAATTTTGCAATTGTTTTTCTTGCTTTTTCTATTGCAGCTCTTGTTTCTCTACCAAAAGAATGAATGGCAGAAGGATTGCCAAAATGCGTTTGCATAAAAGGCAACATTGCTTGCAGCACTTGCGAATCCATTGGTGTAGTTGCTGCATTATCAAAATATACTCTCATGAATTAAAGATGTCTTTCTAAAATGAATTTTCACTATTTGGAATTAATCAGTTGCTTAATATCTTCCATTAATTTCATTGCGATGTTTTCAGCAGTAGTTTGCGAATTACTTTCTGTATAAATACGAATAATAGGTTCTGTATTAGATACACGCAAATGCACCCAATCATTATCCAGAAATATTTTTAATCCGTCTTCTTTATTTTGCGGATTACTTTTATATTTCTCTTCTATTTTTTTTAGAAGTGCTTTTACATTTATACTATCCGGCAAATCAATTTTTTTCTTAGCCATATAATAATTCGGATACTGGGCTCTCAACATCGAACATGATTTACCAAATTTTGCAAGATGCGTTAAAAACAATGCGATACCCACTAAAGCATCTCTGCCATAATGCAAATCAGGATATATAATTCCGCCATTTCCTTCGCCACCAATTACGGCATTCAACTCCTTCATTTTTTTTACCACATTCACTTCACCAACTGCACTTTGCGCATGCACAACACCATGCTTTTCCGAAACATCACGCAATGCTTGTGTAGAAGAAAGATTTGAAACAGTGGCTCCTTTTTTATGTTGCAACACATAATCTGCAATTGCGACTAATGTATATTCTTCACCAAAAAATTCACCGTCTTCACACACAATTGCGAGGCGATCAACATCCGGATCTACCACTAATCCTAAATCTGCTTTTTGAAATTTTACTTCGTTGCTAATTGTACTTAAATGTTCAGGTAATGGTTCTGGATTGTGCGGAAACCGACCGTTAGGAGAACAGAATAATTCAACAGTATCGGTAACGCCAAGAGCAACTAATAATTCCGGAACAGAAATGCCGCCGGTGGAATTCACACAATCAATAACAATTTTAAAATTTCTTTCTTTAATTGCTTCAATATCTACTAAAGGTAATTCAAGAATTTTTTCAATATGTTTTTGAATATAAAATCCTTTGGTTTGATAATCACCTAATTTATCTACAAGCGCAAATTCAAAATTTTCTTTTTCAGCAATTTTTAAAACAGTATCTGCTTCTTCGGTATTTAAAAATTCACCTTTGCTGTTTAATAATTTTAGTGCATTCCATTGTTTGGGATTGTGGCTGGCTGTAAGAATAATGCCACCACCTGCTTCTTCCATTTGCACTGCAATTTCTACCGTGGGAGTAGTGGATAATCCAACATCTACAACAGAAATGCCCAGTGATTGCAATGTGCCGCATACAATGCGATTCACCATTTCGCCGGAAATTCTCGCATCTCTGCCTACCACCACAATGGGAGTTGAATTTGTTTGTAAAAGCCATGTGCCATAAGCACTTGTAAATTTTACAATATCTAGGGGAGTCAGGTTTTCTTTTGCTACACCGCCAATGGTTCCACGAATACCTGAGATTGATTTAATTAAAGTCAACGAAAAATAGTTTTGCCGGCAAAAATACAAATTCAGTTCTATCTTACTTTAAATGTGATAGGTGTAGATACTATAAAATTTTTCATCTTTGCCGTATCATGCAAAGTAATTCAATACTTTACGAGATTTATACAATCACTTTTAGCAACTAAAATTTAAATTCAGAAACATTGCAATTTCCATCGGGCATAGAGCAATTTGATCGTAATTTATACCTCACTGTGAATAGTGATTGGTCGAATTCTTTTTTTGATGTTATTATGCCAGTTATCCGCACTAAAGAAAATTGGATTCCATTATATATTCTGCTTGCTATTTGGTTGATTTATAAATTTAAATGGAATGGGTTTTTTGTAATACTTACTATTGCAATTACTGTTACGATAACAGATCAGGTAAGTAGTTTTATTATGAAGCCATTATTTGCTCGACCAAGACCTTGCAGTATTCCGGAAATTGCAGAGCATGCGAATTTAATTATCGGTTGCAGTCCTAGTTATAGTTTTACTTCCTCACATGCCGCAAATCATTTTGGATTAGCAGTTGTGTTTGGACTTTTATTTTTGCGAAGAAGTTATTGGTTTATAATTGTAGGTATTTTTTGGGCAGCAAGTATTTCCTTTGCACAAGTGTATGTTGGTGTACATTATCCTTTAGATGTAATTGGCGGCGCATTATTGGGTTCTTTTCTCGGATTTTTAATTTATATAATTGCGATGCATTTCATTTTCAAAAAAAGAAACTGGTTAAATAAAACACTATGAATTTCACTTATATAATTCTATTGATAAGTGCTGCCGGTTTGGGTTCTGTTGCTGCATGGTTAATGCGCAAGCAAACTAATAATGAGGTATTGAATATTTTACTTTCATTTACGGGTGCTTACTTGCTGGGAGTAACAGTAATTCATTTATTACCTGAAGTGTTTGCACATGCAACCGGCACCACAATACCATTATTTATTTTCGCCGGATTTTTTGTGCAATTAATTATCGTGCAATTTACTCGTGGTATAGAACATGGCCATTTACATCTGCACGAACAATTCAGTAAGAGTTATGTGTTTGGTGTTTTTTTTGGATTAAGTATGCATGCATTTTTAGAAGGTATTCCTTTAGCCGCAACTGAAATGGGTTTAGAAAGTACAAGGCAAATATTTTTAGCGGTGATGTTGCATAAAATTCCAGAAAGCTTTGCATTGGCTACGGTATTATTTTTTTCATTTAAAGATTTACGTGCAGCAATTCCACTTTTAATTGTATTTATTTTCATGACACCATTGGGAGGGATTTTTGGTAGTTTTCTCACACATGAATCTGCATCACATAGTATCAATTGGTTGCTTGCAATGGTGAGTGGAACATTTATTCATATTTCCACTACTATAATTTTTGAAGCAGGAGGGAAGTCGCATCGCATTAGCTTGTATAAATTTTTAGCAATTATTGCAGGCGCACTTGTTACTTATATTGCGGCAATGATGTGATGTAAATTTCTTTCATCAATTATAAAAACTATTTCATGCAAGAAAAACAATTACACGCATATATTGATGAAATAAAAATTGCTTTACTTGAATTGGCGGAAACCAACCAAACAGATTTTCAATACAAGCAATTAGAAAAATACTTTGGAACGCAATTGCAGATTTTGGGATTAAGCATGGGTGATCAACGTATGTTATATCAAGAATCTTTTAGCTTTTCCAATTTAGCATTAGAAGAAAAATTAAAAATTTATTATGCCGTTTGGAAACAATCAACGATATATGAAGTGCGATTTCAATCGGTATTTTTTATTATAAAGAATGCTAAAAAACTCGATCCGAATTTAGTATTGGAAACTATTAATTCTTGGATGGAAACAGTGGATTGCTGGCCACATTCTGATGATCTTGCCAAAGCATCTTGTATTGCAGGTATAAAAATTCCCAAACAATATAAATCGCTAATTCAAGAATGGAATACTTCTGAGCTTTTATGGAAGCGCCGACAAAGTGCAGTAGCTCTGGTGCGGGAACGCAAAGCCTTTGTTGATGTTTTTAATTGGAAAGAATTAGAGAAATTATTTTTGAATTTGATAGATGATAAAACCTATATGGTTCAAAAAGGATTAGGTTGGGCATTGCGTGATACAGGAAGAATTTATAATCAGGAACTACTTCGCTTTTTAGATAAATATGCAACTGCGTTATCCACTGTTGCATTCTCCACTGCAACAGAAAAAATTGATTTATCTGAAAAAGAAGTGTTCAAACAAAAAAGAATAATGCATCGCAAAAAGTAATCATCCTGAAATTACATTAACTATGTAACATTGGTTACTAAACATACTTTTATTCCATTCTACATTTGCAAATCACAATTAGCATTTTATCATACTAACAAAGTTGTTTGTTTAAATTGTTTACAGTGATTTTAATTTTTATTCTCAAAAAAAAATAAATTATGAAAAAGAATATTGGAAATGCCGATAAAATAATACGCATAATACTCGCCGCTATTATTGCAATTCTGTTTTTTACACATGTAATTACCGGTACGCTGGGAATTGTCTTAATTGTAATAGCAGGAGTGCTTGTGCTTACAAGTTTTGTGAGTTTTTGTCCGATATATGCAATTCTGGGAATACGTACTTGCCCTGTTAAAAATTAGGATTGCAACAATCTTTATTCCTTTATTTCAATACAGATACTGATATTTTCATGTGATCAGGCAATCATTCTAATATATTGTCCGGTTAGTGTTAAAGTATTTCATCCTACCAAAGTATGCCGTAGCTCTATACAAGATAGATATTATCTTTGTTTGGATTAAACAATACAATAAATGAAAAATCACTTACTACTTTCTGTATTTCTTTTGGGCTTTACTTTAATTTCAAATGCGCAATTAAATGTTGATTTTGTTGGTCAACTCACTTATGATGATAATATGTCAAACGTTTGGGGATGGACAAATGACGATGGAGATGAATATGTAATTGCAGGTACTTATGATGGAACCAGTTTAGTGGATATTACAGATCCAACTTCACCGGTTGAGTTACAATTTATAGATGGTGGAAATAGTACTTGGAGGCAAATTGCTACATGGGATCATTATGCTTATGTGGTGAATGAAACAAGTGGTGGCTTATTATGCATTGATCTTTCTTCACTACCCGGGACTTGTACCTATAATTTTACTGATGGTGGAATTGGACTAGTAACAACACATCAGGTATGGGCAGATGAAAATGGTATTGTGTATTTATTTGGATCTAATTTATATGGTGGAGCAACAGTGATGCTTGATGCAAATGTTGATCCCCTTAATCCCACATTTGTAGGCTCAACAGATACTTGGTATGTGCATCATGGTTATGCAAGAGGCGACACCTTATGGGAATCGAATATTTATGAAGGATTCTTTTCAGTATGGGATATTGCAGATAAAGACTCGCCTATATTATTAGCAACACAAACAACTCCCGGATTATTTACACATAATGTTGTATTAAATGATGCCGGCAATTATTTATTTAGTACTGATGAAATTACCAATGGTTCATTAGGTGCTTATGATGTTTCTGATTTAACAGATATAGAATATTTAAGTGAGTTTCGTCCAACTCCAGGTACTTCTTCAATTCCGCATTATGCATGGGCAAAAGATGATTATGTTGTTACTGCATGGTATCGTGATGGTTTAATTATTACGGATGTAAGTAATCCGAACTACATGATAAAAACAGCATGGTATGATACTTCTCCTTTTAGTGGAGATGGTTTTAATGGAGCATGGGGAGTGTATCCATATTTCCCATCGGGTGTAGTTGCAGTAACTGATATTGAAGAAGGATTATTTATTTTATCACCCACTTATGTTTTGGGATGTCATCTTCAGGGAACAGTTACAGATGCATCAACTGCCGCTACTTTATTTGGAGTGGAGATTGAAATTACAGCAGACCCTGAAACAGCAGTTACAACTAACTTATCAGGAGATTATATTACGGGACTTGCTGAAGCTGGTACTTATACAGTTTCATTTTTTAAACCCGGTTATGAAGTGCTTTCTATTTCAGGGGTAACATTGGAGAATGGCGTGACTACTACTTTAAATGCAGAGCTTGTTCCCTTTGTTACTTTTCCTTATACAGGTCAGGTAGTGGATGCTTATACCGGTGATGGAATTGAAGGCGCAGATGTGTATTTACTAGGTGATATGATTGCCTATTCAGCCGTTACTGATGTCGATGGAAATTTTACTTTACCTTCAATTATTCATGATACTTATAATATTTATAGTGGCAAGTGGGGCTATATAACCAAATTAACTTCAGACTTAGATATTGATGGAACAGATCCATTACTTGTCGTTTTAAATAAAGGCTATTACGATGATTTTTATTTTGAAAATGATTGGATAGAAACATCTACTGCATCCAGTGGTGATTGGGTGAGAGGAATTCCTGAGGGTACTTCTTATGGTGCCGGTTATGCAAATACGAATGCAGATATAAATGATGATTTTGGTCTGTATTGTTTTATGACAGGTAATGGTGGTGGTAGTTCCGGAACTGATGATGTAGATGATGGCACCGTTACTTTAATTACACCTGAATTTGATTTAACGGATTATTCAAATGCATTTATAAGATTTGATTATTGGTGGTTTAATAATGGCGGTACAGGTACACCAAATGATACTTTGAAACTTGTATTGACAAATGGAACTACAACTTCTACTATTATTATTGAAGGTGGACTTACCACATTAACAAGTTGGGATGAAGTTGAACTTAAAATAGCAGATTATATTACACCTACTTCCACCATGCATGCAAAATTTGTTACTTCAGATTTTTCTGCAACAGGTCATGTAGTGGAAGTTGCAATTGATAAATTTTTTGTGTTTGATTCAATTACAGTTATGCCTGTAGCTGCTTTCACTCAAAATACAACAGAGCTTTGTGTCGGTGAATCAGTTTCTTTTACAGATATGAGTGAGTTGGCTACTTCATGGGATTGGTTTTTTTCAGGTGGAACTCCAACAACATCCGCAATTGCAAATCCTGTTATTACTTATTCAACACCGGGTGTGTATGATGTAACATTAATTGCAACAAATGTTTTAGGAAATGATGTGCTTACTTATACAGATTTAATTACTGTATATGCAGCACCTGCATTATCAGTTTCATCTGGTGCAGGTGAAGCAAGTGTTGCGATAAGTGGTGGTGCATCTCCTTATTCAATTGTATGGAGTAATGGAGGCACAACGGAAACAATTACCGATGTGCCAGTGGGTGATTATACAGTTACTGTTACTGATGCAAATGGTTGTTCTGCTAATGCTACTGCTACTGTTTCGCAACCAAGTGCAATAGAAAATTTAGAAGAAGGGATTTCAATTACAGTTTTTCCAAATCCTGTAAGTGATTATTTTACTTTAAATATTCAAACAGAAAATAATTATTCAAATGGTATGATTCAAATTCTGGATGTGCAAGGTAAAATTGTTGTAACTGAAAATATTCAGGTGGAAAATAATTCGCAAATACAAGTTTCATCACTTGCAGCAGGTGTTTATAATTGTACAGTAATTATGGATGAGGCACCGGTTGCTCGCTTTAATATTATTAAGACAAACTAAAGTGCGGTTTACATTTTTTGTTTTTATTTTTCACAGTTTTTTACAGATGCTTTCTGCGCAGGATAATGTGGAATATCTTGGACAGATACAATACGATGTGCGTGCAAGTGATATATGGGGATATACAGATTCATTAGGAAATGAATATGCATTAATTGGTTTACTTAACGGTACATCCATAGTTGATATCAGCGACCCATCTTCACCAATTGAAGTAGCATTTGTTGAGGGTCCTGAAAGTATTTGGCGGGATATAAAAACTTGGGATAGTTACGCCTATATTTCTAATGAAACAGATAGTGGTGTGCAGATAATAAATCTTGCGAATTTACCTGCAAGTGTTGATTCAAAATTTTACAAACAAGATGATTTAAAAACTTCACATAATCTTTGGATTGATGAACAAGGATTTTTATATGTCATAGGTTCAAATTTAAATGGAGGTGGAGTTGTATTTGTTGATTTAAATGCAGATCCCTGGAATCCAAATAGTGTAGGAGAATATAGTGTTACCTATTGCCATGATGTTTTCGTACGAGGAGATACAATGTACACGGCAGAATTATATGAGGGAAGATTTGGTATTGTAAATGTTGCTGATAAATCGGATCCTATTGTCTTAGCTACCAATCCAACACCTTCTGCATTTACACATAATATTTGGCCAAGTGATGATGGTAAATTTGTATTTACTACCGATGAAGTTTCAGGTGCTTATGTAGCTGCTTATGATATTTCTGATTTTACAGATATTAAAGAAGTGGATCGCTATCGTTCCTCTCCAGGTTCGGGAGTTATTCCGCATAACACGCATTTTAAAAATAATTTTTTAATCACTTCTTATTATAGAGATGGAGTTACAATTGTGGATGCAACAAAACCTGATAATCTTATTCAAACAGGATATTACGATACATCACCATTTCCGGCACAAGGTTTTTTTAATGGCTGTTGGGGTGCGTATCCGTTTTTAAATTCAGGACTGTTATTAGCATCCGATATTGAAGAGGGATTATTTATTTTGCAACCCACTTACAAACGTGCTGCATATTTAGAAGGTAGTGTGGTGAACGATGCAGATGGTACATTATTAAACAGTACACTCATTGAAATATTAACAACCTCCGATAATACTTATACTGATTTTGTAGGAAATTTTAAAACAGGAACAGCCGAAGATGGTGTGTATGATATTCGAATTTCTAAACCGGGATGTATTACAAATATTTATTCAGGAATCGAATTATTAAGTGCAGAAACCATTACTTTAAATGCATCATTAACTTGCACAGCTACTGCAACAATTTCTGTGATACCGGATTTATTTCAGCTACATATTTTTCCTACTGTATCTGCATCCACTTTTTCAATTGATTATTCATTGCCTTCAGATTTGAATAATGCAATGCTTGTAATTTATAATTTGCAAGGTATAGCAGTAGAACGTATTTCGTTAATGAAAAATCAAGATGTGTTTCAGCATACATTTAATGCAGCATCTGGCTTTTACTTCGCCCGGATTATTGCGGGAAATTACAGCAGTAATAATCTACCAATTGTAATAATTTAGCTTTCCCACTTATTTCTTTTTTTGTTATCTGAATATTATTGATAATTTTAAAATAATATAAAATCAGATTATGAAAAAAATTATACTCTTTACAACATTATTATTCGCAGCAAATTTTCTTTTTGCTCAAACGGTGGTTTTTTCCGATGACTTTGAATCAGGTGCAGACCTTTGGGATGTGGATGGTTATTGGGACGTTACAGATGAATATGCCTTTGAAGGTGAATACTCATTTAATGAAAGTCCTTATGATGCCACTTATGTCCCCGGTGTTGTGCAAACAGCTACCATGGCCGAATCAATAGCTTTGGTTGGTGGTCTTGATGCTTCTGTGAGTTTTAAAGCATTAATTGATCTTGAAGAAGGTTTCGATTTTACTTATTTAGATGCATCTCCCGATGGCGGCGACACATGGATTAACATTGCCACATTTAATGGAGAAGATATGCTGGATACCTGGCAGGAATTTGAATTTCCTTTAGGTGCATTTTTCGGAAGCTTAGATTTTAAATTGAGGTTCCGTTTTGTGCCGGATATGCTAGTAGAATACAATGGAATGTTTATAGACGATATTGAAATTTTTATTTCTAATGTGGATGTATCACCTCCATTAATTTTACATACTCCTTCTGTGTTATATGAAGGTACTTTAGAAGCAACTTCTATAGCTGCAACATTAATGGATGCCACAGGAATTTCTGAAACTTCTTTATTTTATAAAACGGATTCAAGTCCTTTTACTGAAGTAGAAGGAACTGCTCTTTCTCTAACAGATTTTATTTATGTAATTCCGGCACAAGCACCTGGTGTTTGGGTGGATTATTATATTGTTGCAACGGATAGTTTTTTTCTAGCAACTAATACTGCTGTTTCTGATACATTTAGTTATATCGCCGGAAATTATATTGGCTATGATGATGCTGTTATTGATTATGTGCAAGAAGTGGGTGATGAAGCTTTTTCCGGATATCTTGCTGCGGCTGTACAAATTTCATTGCCTGCACCAACAGATTTGGTTGCGGTTGTAATTCAAAATTATACCGATAATATGCGACCTAATGATAGTATAACGGTGCATATTTGGGCTGATGATGATGGCTTACCGGGAGTAGATTTAATTACACCTTTTAAAGTAAAACCGGAGGCAAAACTTTCAGAACCTAATCGGGGAACAAGAGTGGACTTGCGTGATTATGTAGATGAATTGTCGGGTATTTACGGTGATATTTTTATTGGCTTTTCTTGTGATAGTGCCGCATGGGTTTCTCAAACTACTCCTGCAGAAGCAAACCGTACATATACAAAAACTACATGGGGTGGATGGAATGCCATTTTTGATGACTATCATTTCCGTGCAATTACTTCAGAATTTGAAGGCGCACCAAGCGCATTCTTTAGTTATGATTTGGTAGGGGAACCCATGGTTGCCTTTACAGATCTCTCAACGAATTCCCCTACATCTTGGTCCTGGACTTTAGGTGATGGTGGTACAAGTACAGATGCAAATCCATTGCATACTTATTTGGCAAACGGAACATATTATGTTTGTTTAACTGCATCAAATGTAGTAGGCTCAGGTACCTATTGTGATTTTGTAACTGTAGATAATTATGCAGTGCCGGTTGCTGCATTTTCTTATGCAGGAGATCCTATGGTAGCATTTACTGATTTAAGTTTAAATGATCCCGGATCTTGGGCTTGGGAATTTGGTGATGGTGCAACAAGTGATTTGGCAAATCCAACTCATACTTATGCAACTAACGGAACATATAATGTGTGTTTAACCGCTACAAATTTTATGGGAAGTAATGAAGATTGTCAATCCGTAGTTATTGGTGGAAATATCGTTGCGCCGGTTGCTGATTTTACATTTGCTATTATCGGTGAAACAGTAACTTTTACAGACCTCTCTACAAATACACCTACTTTCTGGGGTTGGAATTTTAATGATGGCAGTTCAAGCGCAGAACAAAATCCAACGCATATTTATGCAACTCCGGGAGAATATAATGTGTGCTTAACATCGGGCAATATTGCGGGAACGAATGAAGCTTGTAAAATGATTTCTATTTTAAATAGTGTAAATACAATAACACTGGAAAACATTGCATTATATCCCAATCCTGTAAATACAAATTTGCAGATAGACTTTAAAGATTTAAATGGACAAAAATCTTTGTATGTATATAATGCAAGCGGACAATTAACGCAATCATTTTCTACAACAGATGATACATTTAGTTTAAATGTGGAAGCATTGCCGGCAGGTAATTATCAATTGAAAATTATCAATGATAAAAATATCGGCATGTTCGACTTTTTAATAATCAGGTAAAAAATAATAAGACAAAAAATAATCGTAGTATTGGAAACATTACTGCGATTATTTTTTATTCAACAAGAATAAATCCAGCCCAGTAATAAGGATTTGGAAATCGCTTTTTTATAGTGATTTGTGTTTTCTGAAAACTTGCGTTATAACTCAATCCTTCAAAAATATACTGATAAAATGTTTCCATAAATAGTGCAGTTTGTGCATCAGGTACTTTCCACAAACTCATTATTAAATTATTTGCTCCTGCAGTTTTAAAAGATCGCTGTAATCCATATACCCCTTCGCTGCCTTTTATATCACCCAATCCGGTTTCGCATGCAGACAGTACCACCAAGTCAGTGTTAGGTAATGTTATATTCGCTGCTTCAAAAGCGGTTAAAATGCCATCTTCAATCGAATGATTTTTTGTGTTGTTTAGCCAAGTATTATTAGCGCCGGCAAATAATAATCCCGATCGGTTTAATGGATTAGTGGATGAGCTGAACTCGGCATTTGTTCCCGGTGTTGCAGGTGCATTTGCAATTGCAGGATCAGGGAAAAAGAAACCATGTGTTGCAATATGAATTATGGTAGGTGAGTTTTTTCCCGACAAAGATTTGTAGCGTTCTTCTACTGCTTCATAATTGATATATTCTACAATTGGTATATTGTTTCTTTCAGCTTTATTATAAATAGAATCTACTTCGGTAAGTGTTGCTGGTAAATAATTCCAGTTATCACCACGTTGCACATCAGTTGCTAAATATTGTTTGGTGGATGCTTCTGGTTTTACTGGTAATTGATTAATAACTGAAGTCAATTCTACATCACTTGCATCATAACGAATTCCTCCAAATGCAACAATATTTTTAATTTTATTTTCATCAATTATACTATCTGTTATTACAGCAACAGAGCTTGTTTGTACAAGGCCATATTTATCGGAGATGTATGTATTTTCCGAATTTGGTATTGCGGAAAAAGAAATCAGATTTAAATATCCTGTGGGAGAAAAATATATAACATTACCTTCTTGTAAATAGGGTTCAATTGGTTGCCAAAATAATTCAAATAATTTTTCACCATTTGTTTGTTCTTCAAAATCAGGATCAGGCCATGTATATAAATTGGAAACATATTGCATACTGCTAAATGCATCCGGTTTGTTTAATAATTGCTTTATCTCTTTCTCTTCTCCCAATCGAATGAGTTTTGGATATTCCGCATTTTTTGTAATTACTAATGCAATATAAATTATGCTATCAGTCCAGTCCTTACCATCATAAAAAGTAAAGTGTGTAAATTCTATTGCTACTTCATTTTCTTTTAAATGATTTTGGACATCCTGCCACTTCACTCGAATAAGTTTACTATTAGAATTCATTGCAGAAGTAATACGATGTAAATCTTTTCCAATGTATTTGTTTTTTTCTCTAAAGATTCCATACCCGTAATTCTTTTTGAAGGCGGCAAGCTATATTCTTTTGCAAGCTTTTCCTTGTTTTTTATCCATTGATTATACATGGACATTGCCAACGTATCTCCACTTTGTGAAATCAATTGTCGCATTTCAATTCCGGAATTTAAAATCATTCCTTTAGTTGCAAGTGCCAGATTCATGGATTGTCCACCTAGCTCAGGAAACCTGTTTGCAAATGGATAACAAAAACTTTGAAACATGTATAAATTATATTGATAGCGATTTAAATAATCTTCCTGTTCTGCTTCTGATAAAAATCCAAAGCTTTCATCAATATCATCCAGAAATATATTTATCATTTCACTTTGTTGCACAATTACATCTTCCCATTTTTGGCAAAGTATATTTTGAGGATTGGACATCACAAAAAATAGAATACAAATAGCATTTCGTATTAACTTTATTTTATGCATAGTTCGGTTAAGATATTATTAAACAGACACAGGTTGCAATCAGCAATGTTTGGGTTACCTCAATGCATCATTTCAATATGTAATTTTGCTACACTATGAAAAAGTATGATGTGGTTTTACTTACTGATGCAAGGTATGTTGCGCCAATTAATCCGGGAGAATACGAGCAGAATATTTTGAATGAAGACAAATTGCTTTCTGCTGCATTAGCAGAGAAAGGATTAAAAGTATATCGCACAAAATGGGATGATCCGGATATTGATTGGTCAGAAACCAAGTCAGTAATATTTCGAACTACATGGGATTATTTTCATCGCTTTAAAGAGTTTTTGGAGTGGTTACATTCTCTTAATAAGAAAACTATTTTAATAAATCCGATGGAATTGTTGCTATGGAATTTAGATAAACATTATCTGGATGATCTTCAAAAAAAAGGTATTGCAATTCCTCCAACAGTATTTATTGAAAAAGGAGATTTGCGTGCATTACAATCTATTGTTGAAGAAGCGGGATGGGATGAAATTATTTTAAAACCGGCAGTGGGTGGTGCTGCAAGGCATACCTATCGAATAGCAAAAACAGAATTGGATTCGTATGAAAATATTTTCCGAAAACATATTATTGAAGAATCATTTTTAATACAGCAATTTCAAGAATCTGTTTTGGTAAATGGAGAAGTATCCTTAATGGTAATGGATGGAAGATTCACACATGCAGTTTTAAAGATTGCAAAGCAAGGAGATTTTCGTGTGCAAGATGATTTCGGCGGAACAGTATATCCATACACGCCATCAAAAAAAGAAATTGCATTTGCAGAACAAGTGGTTGCGGCTGCGCCAATTCTTCCTTTCTATGCAAGAGTGGATATTATCTGGAGTAATAATAATGAGGCGTATGTTTCCGAACTGGAAATTTTAGAACCTGAATTATGGTTTCGTTTTCATCCGAATGCAACAAAAATATTTGCAAAAAGTATTTCTGAATTTCTGCAAAAACAATCTGCAATTGATTCCTGAAAAATTGCTTTAATGTTTCTTTAAAAAATTCTTTTCACCTGCATTAATTTGAACATCCAAAAAATTTTCCTTTGGTGGAACAGGGCAGGAGTATCCATCTGAATACACGCAATACGGATTGTATGCTTTATTGAAATCTATAATTAAAGTATTGTTTTTTATTTCATCTATTTCTAAATCCATATATCTTCCACCACCATAAGTAGTAACTGAATTAGTAGCATCATTAAATGGAATAAATAAATAGTTTTTATACTGTTCAAATTCTCTCAGTTGAGTGCTTTGATATACGCTTATAGTAAATGCGGTATCGTGCAATAAAAAAGTTGCTTCACCATACTTGATATACTCTTTCATTTTGCCGCTGCTGGTTGGCATATCAAAGGGCAATGCATCTTCAGTGCGTTTAAAATTTGCAGTTACCACATACCTGGAATCAGGTTCAAAAAAATCTAAATATTTCAAATCCTTTTTTTTCAAAGGACTGTTTGCATCCTTTAAAAATCCTTGTTTGTATTCAGTTCTATATTCAGTTATTTGATCCGCATAAGTTTGTGAGAAACAAACTATACCGCACAATATGAAAATCAAAATAGCACTTAAAGATTTTATTTGCATTATATTACTTAGTTAAATAGTTGTTAATTCCCAGACTAAATTACTATAAACTTCAAATGCAGACATTAACTTTGACCAAAATCTATCAACTACAATATGAAAAAACTTATTTCTTTTTTGCTGGTGGCAATACTTGCAGTACCGGCATTTGCACAATCTCTTGACAAAGTATTAAAAGAATATTTTGATGCAGTGGGTCAAGATAAATTAGTAAAAATTGAATCCATTAAGGCAACCGGAAATATTGTACAGATGGGAATTGAAATCCCATTTATTATGTATAATAAGCGCCCGAATTCTTATCGCACAGAAGGTACTTTTCAAGGTATGACTTTTATTCAAGCTTATAATGGAACAGATGGTTATACTATTAATCCATTTTCCGGATCCACTGAACCACAGCCACTTTCACCTGATGAATTGAAAAGCATGAAGGTCCAAGCTGATATAGATGGTGTATTATGGAATTATAAAGAAAAGGGTAATAAAGTATCATTAGAAGCTGACCAGGATGTGGAAGGAACTCCTTGTTACACTATTAAAATCATTACCTCCGATAGCGATCAATACTTATATTATATAGACAAGGAAAGTTATATGAGCATCAAAAACTCTTCAATCGTAAAAGTGCAGGGTGCTGATGTAGAATCCGATACCTATATGAGTAACTTTTTGAAAGTGGATGGTGTAGTTTTACCGGGTAAAATTGAAAGCAGATATCAGGGCGAAACAACTATGGTTATAAATATTAATAGTTATGAGTTGAATACAAAACTCGATGATTCTCTTTTCGGCCCTCCCACTAAATAATTAAACATAAGTTATCTTAGGCTCCATGATTTATGGAGCCTTTTTTTTAATGATTAAAATTCAATAATGTGAAAAAATTACTTGGTCTTATTTCAATTGCTTTTCCACTTTTAGTATTTGGACAATCAACAATTACTGATGCAACATTTAGTGTGAAAGAAGGCAGGCAAATTGGTCCTGCGGTTATGAGTGGACGTATTGCTGCTATTGATGCAGTGGATTCTGATCCTAATATTGTGTATGTAGGAGCTGCAGGTGGCGGAGTTTGGAAATCAAAAAATCAGGGTACTACTTTTAAAGCGGTTTTCGATGATTACTCGCAATCTATTGGTGCAATTTGTATTGACCAATCCAAACCTGAAACTGTTTGGGTGGGAACCGGCGAGCCTTGGGTGAGAAACAGTGTATCCATTGGAACAGGTGTTTATCGTACTACAAATGGTGGTGAAAAATGGGAACTAATGGGTTTAGAAAAATCAGAACGTATAGCACAAATAGCCGTACATCCTAAAAATTCTGATATTATTTATGTTGCCGCACTCGGTGCGTTATGGGCTGAAAGTGAGGACAGAGGATTATACAGAAGTATGGATGCCGGAAAAACCTGGACAAAGATTTTATATACCAATGCATCAAGCGGTTGTACAGAAATTGTATTCGATCCACAAAATCCGGAAGTATTATATACTGCCTTGTGGGATTTCAGGAGAACAGCTTACGATCTGCGTTCAGGAGGTCCGGGCAGCGGATTATATCGCTCTGAAGATGGCGGAAATACCTGGAATAAAATTCAAAATGGATTACCTAATGAAACACTTGGTCGCATTGCGATTTCTGCTTCTCCAGTTGCTCCATATTATGTATATGCTTTAGTGGAGAGCGATAAGTCTGCTTTATATCGCTCGACTGATAAAGGAAATAATTGGGTAAGAGTAAGTAATCAATTAGAAATGGGTTCAAGACCGTTTTACTTTTCGAAAATTGTAGCCGATCCAATAGATAGTGCAAGGGTTTATAAGCCCGGATTTTATACACTCTCTAGTAATAATGCGGGTGCAACTTTCAGTTCTGTTTCTGTGGAAGGCGGTGGTTATCATCCCGATCATCATGCGTTATATATTAGTCCAATTGACAATCGTTTAATGTATGTGGGTACCGATGGCGGTGTATATGTTTCTGTGGATCGAGGAAATACCTGGAGGCATTGTCAGAATTTGCCTGTATCTCAATTTTATCATGTGAGTTTAGATAATGCAGTCCCTTATAATGTGTATGGTGGTTTACAGGATAATGGCTCATGGACCGGACCTTCCAGTAAATTAGGAGGAATAAAAAACAGCGATTGGAAAACGCTTGGTTATGGTGATGGCTTCAATTGCTTTGCAGATAGAGATGATCCAAACGTAACCTATTGGCAATATCAGGGTGGACGTATTTATCGTAGTAATTCTGCAACGGGTGAAAGCAAATACATTAAACCTTTTCCGGATGCGGAAACAGATGACTTGCGTTTTAACTGGAATGCGCCTGTTGTTTGGAGCAAAAAGAAAAACAATCTATATGTGGGTTCTCAATATTTATACAGATCGAAAAATAAAGGGGATAGCTGGGAGCGTATCTCTCCAGATCTTTCCACTAACGATCCTAATCGTCAAAAACAGGAAGAGTCCGGCGGCTTAACTCCGGATAATTCAACAGCAGAAAATAACACAACCATCTTTTCAATTGCCGAATCTCCATTGGATGAGAATATCATTTGGGTGGGGACGGATGATGGCAATGTGCAGTTGACAAAAGACGGCGGAAAAACCTGGACTTTATTAAATCCAAAAATTACAGGTCTTCCAAAACTTGCCTTTATTTCAGGCATTGATGCCGATAATTTTGACAAAGCCTCTGCCTATATTACAGTGGATGCGCATCGCAATGGTGACATGAGTGCTTATGTTTTTGCAACGCATGACTTTGGGCAAACTTGGCAAAACATTGCAACTGATGATATTAAAGGGTATTGCCATGTAATTAAACAGGATTTACAAAAAGCTAACATGTTCTTTTTGGGGACAGAGCTGGGCTTGTTTATCTCAATTGATAATGGCGCTAACTGGACAAGATATAAAAGCAATATACCTCCTGTAGCAGTTTACGATATGGCAATTCATCCAAGAGATAACGATTTGGTTTTAGCTACTCATGGTCGGGGTATTATCATTATTGATGATCTGACTCCGATAAGAGGACTAAGTACAGAAGTTTTAGAATCAGAATTTTCCTTTGTTCCAAACAGACCTTATGTATTTCCAAAAGATGGAATAATGCAGGATTTTTCCGGCGATCAGGAGTTTGTAGGTAAGAGTGCAAGTTCGGCAGCACAGATTTCTTACTTTATGAGTAAGCGCCATGTATTTGGTGACATGTACCTTGAGGTGTATGATAGTGACGGCAACTTGCTGAAGAAACTTCCTGCCTCCGGTAGAAAAGGTTTGAATATAGTATCTATTGACACCCGTATGAAAGCACCTAAAGTTCCGCTTTCAATAAATCCTTTGGGTGAAGCTATTTTCGGACCGGACAGGCCTGCCGGAACTTATACCATTAAGGTTATTAAAGAGGATCAGACTTATGAAACCCAATTAGATTTAAATGATAATCCGGTATTAAACTATTCGGATGCCGATAAAAAAGCAAGAATGGATGGACTAATGAAAGCTTATAATATGTTGGAGGAGTTGGCTTTCATTGATAAACAGGTAACTGAACTTCGGGATCAATCTATCATCCTGGCAGATTCAGTAAAGAGCAAGGGAATGAGAGGTTTATGTTTTGAGATTAATCAACTTACTACCACTATGCATGAGCAAACTGTTTCCACTCAACAGGGTGAAGGAGGCATTGTTGGGCAAGTGCGTTTGCGAGAAAAGATAGGTGAAGTGTATGGAGCAATTTTGGGTTATAGCGGCAAACCGGGTGAGCCGCAACTCAATGCCTTGGAATTATATAATACACAAGTTAAAACTATGGGTGAATTACTTGATCCAATAAAGAACGATCAAATGAAAGATTTAAATGCGTTCTGTGTAAAACAAGGATTAACACCAATCACACTCACAACCCGAGAAGAATTTTTTAAAGAAGAATGATTAGAAAGCCCCGAAAGGGGCTTTTCTTATTTTAGAAATTATAGCTTAATGCTAAGCTGGGAAGTATCGGCAATTGATTCACCCTTTCATATCTCACACGGTCGAAATAAAAGATATTCTCACGATCGTAAACATTGGTTACACTGAAGGTAGCTTCCATTTTATTTCCGTTCATAAATTCAAATTTCTTCTTGGTAGAAAAGTCTAATCTATGATAAGTTGGCAGCCTTCCACCATTGAGTTTATCATCGTAAATAATTCCCAAATTACCATTGGTGTTGGTATAGTCAGTTCCTATACCATCCACAAAATCAATGCTTTCATAAAATCCGGCTGTTTGAGTAAAAGGAAATCCAGAACCGAAATTCCATCTTACACTCACTTCCCAACTTTCATCGGCACCTAATGCATAGGAGCTTACAAAGTTGACATTATTACGGCGGTCGTAATGAGGCGGATAAGTTTGTTCACCATTGAATCGGGTAATCCAACCTAAGGAATATCCCACCCAAACATACAGACGCTTATAGTCGTATTTCACCAAAAAGTCTATACCATATGCTTTACCATTCTCTGTTGCGAAGTCCGGGTCAGTAACCGTTAATTTGTTTCGGTTAATTTCTATTAATTGGTTGAAGTATTTGATATATGGCTCAACATTAAACTCAATATAATTAGTAACATCATATTCAATTCCAAAGATGGCATGTGTCGCTTTTTGAAGTTTGGAATTTGCAGGTGCTGTTCCATCGGGATTCATAAGTGTGCTTTCCGGACCTGATAAGAAACCGGTAAATAAATTCACTACATCCTGATCGCTTTTTGTACTGATAAGATTCTGAGAATATAAACCACCAGCAAACTTCAATCGCAATCTATCAGTCAGGTTATATTTCATACCCAATCTTGGTTCGGGAGAAATTTCACCGAGGGAAGCATAGTATTGAATTCGTAAACTGGGTTCAATAATAAATTTATGGTCATAAACCTTGCGCACCTTCACATATAATCCCAACTCAGTGGTAAATTGTTGTTGCTGATATTGTTGACCAATACGGTTGAAAAAAGTATAATCCGTTTGAAAGCCAATTGCTTCAAAACCATATTTCACATCGCCTTCCGGAATAAAATAAGTAAAGTCAATACCTCCGTTAAATCCGCTAATGAAACTGTTTCTCGGTTTATTATCCGCTTCAGTTTGGGTCACATCATATTGGGAATAGGCAAACACACCTTCAATCAATGCATTGGAATTGGCCGGTACCACAACAAAGTTGGTTCCTGCACCAAAGCTGTTCCACTTAAACTGTGTGATATCCGTATAATTTACACTATCTCTAAAGTTGAAACCAAAAACATTGATTTTATTTCCAGAAGTATTATTCAGTGAAAGCTTGCCGTAATAATCGGTGAACTGATAAGGGATTCCTTCGCCTTCATTTACATATGGATACAAACCTGTGGAGGTTTTATCTAAATAAGAATGTTTTACTGATACAAGATAAGTTAAACTCGTTTCGGAGTTTTCAGGATTGGTAAGCGGTCCTTCTAAAAGCAAACGAGCTAAGAATGGACTGGCGGAAACCTGACCTGCAAATTCCTTTTTATTTCCATCACGACTCGTAATATCAATAACTGCGGAAATTCTGTCGCCATATTCAGCACCAAAACCACCAGTGTACACATCAACACTGCGGATGATATCTGTTTCAAATACTGAGAATAAACCAATGGAATGGAAGGGATTGTAAATAACCATACCATCCAGCAATACTTTATTTTGAATAGGAGAGCCCCCACGAATATATAATTGACCACCCTGATCTCCGGTGAAAATTACTCCCGGCAACACTTGTAAATATTGTGCAAGATCCGGTTCACCACCGATAGATGGCAATCGTTCTATTTGTTTTACAGTAATGGGAATTGTAGAAATTTTTACTTCCGTCATGCGCTCCTGTGTTTGAGCCGTAACCGTAACCACATTTAATGTGCGTTCTGCCGTAACTAATTCTAGTTTCACAGTGGTGATTTTACCATCTTCAACAATTACTTCCTGAAACAAACTATCGTACTCAATATTAGTAACCAATAAATTATATGTTCCTACAGGCACTTTAGAAATGCTGAAGAAACCATTTACATCGGTTGCGGCTCCTTGAGAAGTTCCGGATATAATAACATTTGTAAATATTACGGGCTCACCAGTTTTAAGGTCGTAAACAAAGCCACGAACATCTCCTGTTTGAGCCTGCGCCGCATAGGCGAAAATGATAATCAGAGTTAGGGTGAAGATTCTTTTCATACAAGTGGGCGAAAATACAACATCAACTGAATAGCGTTAAAAATATAAAAGAGAAATTTTGGGTTTATGACTGCCTATTGACTTACAAGTTTACCGAGCATTAAATGTTGAAGTAATATATCAACGCACCTCCGCAGGATCAATAATGAAAATTACCGGAAGCAACAGTTCCATTTGTAATTCCTGTGGTTTCATATTTACGTCACTCAATACTTTTTGTGCAAGAGCAATATTATTATCAGTAATTATTTTACGAATACTGTTTACCGGGATTACTGTGCTGCTTCCATTTGCCAAATCAGTACTCACCATACCGGCCAAATTTCCCTGTCTGTCAAACACCGGACTTCCATTACACCAGGGATTTATTTTTGGTGAAACACCATAGCGATTATTTGATGAAGAAATTATCACTGCATTTTGTAGATGTTTATTTTTTAAAGTTGAAGTATCAGCAGTATTATAGCCAAGACAAAATATATTATCACCAATAGAAAGTGCAGTTCCAAAATTGTAGGGTAGTGTATCCTGAAAAATAAATGTGGGATCATTCACTTGAACTAAAGCCAGATTACTTTCAATATTGCGATTGATAATTGTAGCAGAATATTTTTCTCCGGTGGTCGCATTTTTTACAATCACATTGTCAGAATCATCCAGCATATTATTCTGTGTGAGTAAAATTCCTTTTGCAGAAACTAAAAAGGCATTTACCAAAGTAGGATCGTAAATCGGTTCAGCAACTATTGTCGCCACATTCGTCTGCTGAATAATAATTTGTTTATCCGGGAAAACACGATTGTAAATCACCGCCGGTCGTGTATTCCAATTCACATGCATCACACCTGCTTCAATCATAATACTTAAAACCTTGCTACTGCTTTTATCACCCATATACCATTTCGCCTTATAAGTATTTGCAGTATTGCCCCCGGTAAGATTTGCCTTTGTATCACCCACACTCCAAAGAGAAGCATCTTCCTGTGCAGCACCCGATAAATAAATAAGTTGATAGGAATTAGTACCGTTGCTCTTCAATGCAACTGTATATTTCGGACTGCCACTTTCTGCCTGCACATTTTCATAGATGCCTTCATTCGCATCTGTTCCATTGGCAAGCCAGTATTGTTGTAATGATTCATAAGTCCATTGAGGAGATTGCGCTGAAGCACAATAGAAAATATTCAAGAGGATGTATAATGAAAAGAGTTTACTCATTTGCGGAGCCGTAAAGTTAAGCAATGCCTTTCTTGCAATTAAGATTTTTCATAACGCCAGTTTCGGGACTTCCCTTCCGCCAGCCATTCCAAGGTTGTAGATATTCGCTTCTCACGGGTAGGTTCTGTTTTGGCTTCCGTTATCCATTCTAAGGATTCTTTTTTATGAGAAGGCGGCATTTTCTCAAAAGTTGCTTTTGCTATTTTGTTTTTGTTTAATCGTTTTTGAAAATATTCGGGGATAATCAATTTTGTTTCTGCAATAACTTTTTTAGTCTTCGGCAATTTTACATCTGCATCATTCAGCGCCATAGCTTCTTTTATGTACGACTTAATAATAGCATCTGAAGGCAAATCTTTTAAAGCAGTAATTTTTCCAAAATGCCCCATTGCAGTTTTTCCACTTATTTCAAAAATTTTCTTATTATCCTTCATCAAAGCAGCTTTCCAAAAAGTAAAAGCACAATGATTTTTAAAAGCAGCCATGCTACAAAGAATTTCTTTCTTATAAATAAAATTTGGAAAACCCCATTTAATCTTTTCCTCCACATCAGGACAAGCAGTATGCACAAGTTTTCTTAAATGATTGAGAACAGGTTTTGCAAATTCCTCTGCCTTGTCAATGTATGCATCAATGAGTGGATTGGTGGTGGGCATTTTTTTTATTAAAGATAGAGAATTGGTGAGAGGTGAGAAGTGAGTAGTGAGGAAAAAAAGCGAAGTCGAAGGCTAAGGCAATGGCAAAAGTTGCAAACAATAGAGTATTCAATTTTAAAGACTAAATCTTTATTCAATAATAAGATTACAAAGCCGGATTCTTAATTCAGCTAAGCCATCCAGGTTAGGCATTTTAATTTCAATGTCTGTAATCATGTGGGTATTATATTTAAGTTGAAAGGCTCTGTAATCTGCAAATTTTTTCAACTTGCTATCGGCGCTTACTTCTTTTAGAACTTCCTCACCAAGTTCCTCTCCATATCGTGTAATTAATATTTTATTTGCAATATCATTGGCTGCATAAATAGTTAATACATTTGCTTCACTGATTTCCAACGGTAGGGTTTCCTCTCCCGCTTTTATTTTTTCTTCCAGAGTTTTTGCTTCTTCTATAGTTATTATTTTTTCTATTTCTTCATAAGGGAATAATAATATTTTACTGGCCATTAAATATGCTTGCATATAATGTAAGGTGGCTCTTAAATGATACCTGTATTCATGCACCGGGGGTAAAGAAATTTCATTATAGTCCATTTGTGATATTTGTTGTAGTAGATAAATTTAGGTTGATTCTTTTATTTATTCTGATGAAAATAGCTTCAAAGAATTAATATCTCACTCATCCCCCTTATCCAGTTCCTTCAATATTTTATTTACATCTTCTTCTGTGGTGGTGAGTTTTTCTTTGCATATCTGGATGAGGAATGCTGCTCGTTTTACTTTTTCTGAAAGCTCGTCAACGGATATTTCGCCTTCTTCTATTTCTGATACTATGGTTTGCAATTCTTCAAATGCTTCTGTGTATTTCATTGTTTCACTCATCGCTATTTTTTTTAGTGGTAATTACTTCGCTTGTTATTATTCCTGAATATATTTTTGTTTGCAGTAAATCTCCTGCTTTTATATTTTTTATTTGCTGCACAAGTTTACCATTTAATGTGGTTATACTGAATCCTCTTTTTAATATATTTTCCGGATGCATTACCTGTATTTTTTCTTCAATATGTTTCAGACCAATTCTCTCTTGCTTAAAAATTCGGGGTAGGGAATATTGCACTGCACTTGCGGCTTGTGTAAGTTGCACTCGTTTATGCATTACATAGTTGTTGCTGTCTTTTATAATGATAATACTCTTGTGTTTTATTTCTCTGTGTTGTTTTAGCAGAATAGCTTCTGAGTGTTGTTGAAGTTCACCAATACATTCAGCAATGCGGTATTTACCATTGGTCACCATGTTTTCTGTAACAGACTTAAATAATTTTAATTCTGCAAGTAATTGTTGTGTAGCATAATCCAAAATCTGTTTTGCATGTACCGCAATATATTTCTCCGCATTTTTTACAGGCACAGAAACATTATGAAATTTCTGAATTAAAAATTCTGCGAGTTTAGTGGGTGTAATTGCATTGGTATGCGCAATCATTTCACTCACAGTTTCATTTGTGGAATGTCCGATACCGGTTAACACAGGAAGTGGGAATTCTGCAATTGTTTTAGCGAGATTGTAATTATTATAACAACTCAAACCAACATCGCCACCACCACCACGAATAATTGCCACTGCATCAAAATGTTGTTTTACTTTTTTTATTCTGTTGAGTTGTGAAATAATATTTTGTGCTGCTTTATCACCTTGCAATAAAGAGGGGAGGAGCATAAAGAAAAATTTATAATTCCAACTATTGGTTTTAATTACTTGCAAAAAATCTGCATAACCTTTACTTGTTTCCACCGATATAATTGCAATGCGTTGTGGTAGGAGTGGAAGTGCGATTGATTTATTTGTATTGAAAACATGTTCTGTTTGCAATCTTTTAATCGTGTCTTGTTTTTCTTTTTCTAGATCACCTAAAGTATAACCCGGATCAATATCTAAAATTTGAATACTCAATCCATGTAAAGCATCAAAAGATATTTTGGCAAGAAGCAAAATTTTAATACCATCTTTCAGTGGTTCTTTTAATACAGTTAAAAATTTTCTGTTGATATTTTGAAAATCACCTTTCCACAATGTTGCCCGAACTTGCGCAATTACTTTTTCATTATTTCTTTCTATTAAATCAGGATAACAATGTCCGGAATGTTTATAGTAATTTAATTTATTCATTTCGGCAGTCATCCAAAATGCACTCTTATATCTTGCTTCAATTGTCCGCTCAATACTTGCAGTAACTTCAGAAAGCGAAAACACTTTTTTATTTGAAATTTCTATTGGCATTATGCTATAAAAATAATTTAAATTTTATCTCAAAATACAATTATCGAAATTTAACTTTTCTATTAATTATATTTCTTCTTGCAGATTAATTCCATCTTGTGAAACCCTTCTGTAATACATGAAATTTAAATAGAGTATTTCCATTGTGAGTATCGCAATTACAGAAATTAAATACCATGTTTGAGAAAGGGGAAGGTTTAGCAGAGAGAAAATAATAAACACAACACCTGTGATAAGTATGGATAGTCGCAATTTTGCTATTAAATCATCAAATTGAATTGGATACTTCAGTAGTCCGATTAACAAACTGATAGAAATTAAAAATGCGGCAATCCCATATCCAAATAATGGTTGTAAATCCACTGTGGAGGCCTCACCAAAAAAAGAAGAAAAAATTGCAGCAAGAAAACCCAATGCTATAATTGTTGGAAGATAAATTAACTCTAATAATGAAGCTCTTAAAAAATTATCTTTCGCTTCCCGTGCGGCAATTACTGTAAAGAATATCCACCATAATGCAAAAGCAATAGTCATTGCTAAAGCGAAATTTAACCACAATGAAAAATCGAATGTATGTATTCCAATTACACCATTTACTACACCGAGTACAAGTTCGCCAAAGAGTATTATAGTGAGTAATCCTAATCGTTCGAACATGCTGGATGACAGATTGAATTCTCTGGATAAGGGGTTAAGAAAAAAGTATGAAATAAATGGTGGACTATAGTTGCAAATAATTATAAAAGGAATAATAAATTGAAGTGAGTTATCCGGCAAAAACAAACTTAAACCCATAAGAGCAAATGAAATCAGATAAAGTAAAATGTAGTGCCAACTGTAACGACGATGTTCTTTATCATAAAAGCCCACACTCCACCACAGATAAGTAATAAACAATTGCATAATCATAAACACAATGATGATGTAATGGTGATGTGGATCCGGATTTATCTCTAATGCAATTACTATCGCTGCAATAATCATCATTTGCCAAAGCGTAATTAGTCGGGTTCTCAGTCCCTCGTTTCCGTGCAAATCATGATATATACTTCCATTCAGCCAGCCCCAATATATAAGTGTGAACAGACAACAATATTCCAAAAAACTGTCGAAACTTATATGCACTGCTAAATGATGTGTGATGTGTGAGATTGCAATCACATACACAAGATCAAAGAATAATTCCAACCAACTTATCCTGCGCTCTTTTTGAAGTGGTTCAAATTTTTTTGGCGGCCCCCACCATGCTGTTGCACTTTTGCGTATTTGCATAAAAAATAGTTGAAGCAAAATTATACATTCATAGATTGCATTCGAAAGTGATAGGAGAGAAATTTCTTTTCTTATTTTTAGAAATTAATATGATGCAAAGAATATCTATTTTATTTTCGATTTTACTTCTTATCCTTTTCAGTTCCTGCGCAGCGAGCAAAGGAGGTAACAGACATCTCACTAAATTACCTATGGAAGGTAAAACACCTGAAATAGTAATTAAGAATAATAGCACCATAGCTTCAATTGAAATAGAACCAATTTTTCTAACTGAAATAAATTCTTCTGATGCCAGTGGAATTTATTTTGAAGAACGTGATTATAAATTGAATGATGCAAAACCAGAAATGGTAAAACTCACAACGAATGGTCAGGATATAAAGGAAGATAGGAATACAAAGGATAAAGAAGAAAAAAAACTGGAAGAAAAGAATACGGAGAAGAAGAAATTCTCTATGGCAAATCTGAGTTTCCTTTTTGGTGTAACTGGTCTCGGCATATTTGTATTAGCACTTTTATTATTTGTTCTGTTTTCATTTTCAATGAGTCTTTTCTTTCTTGTGCTTGCTTATTTATTTACAATTACTGCATTCATTTTAGGGATTATAGCATTGCAAAGAATAAAGAAAGAAATGGAATCTTCTAATGAAATTTGGAAAGCAAAGTTTGGAGTCATTGTAGGGTCGGTTGCTATTCTTGCTTTTGTTGTAGCGATAGTAGCTTATTTATTTTCGTTTTTATTTTAAGTTAAAAAAGTAGAAATAGAATTTTATAATTGAAGAGAAATAAATTTCATCTCCCCTTATTTCGGTATTTTTAATGTATTAATGTTGCAACATATTTGCAGAAAACAATGGATATCAAAGTTTCTATATTCGAAGATAACAAACACCTTAGGGAGAGTTTACAAATTCTTATCGGTGGCACACCGGGTTTTAAATGCATTGGTATTTATCCCGACTGTCGAGATTTATTGTTTCAATTAAAACAACATACACCTGATGTGGTGTTGATGGATATAGAAATGCCGGGCATGAATGGCATTGATGCGGTAACAAAAATTAAAGAACATTTACCTACAGTTCAGGTGCTGATGCAAACCATGTTTGATGAAGATGAATATGTATTTAAAGCTATCTGCGCCGGTGCCTCCGGTTATATTTTAAAAACTACAACGCCTTCCGGTTATATAGAAGCTATTCAAAATGTATTCAGCGGTGGTTCGCCCATGACGCCTTCTATTGCAAGAAAAGTGTTTGATTTATTTAAAAATAATGTTTCTCTGCCGAGTCAACACAACTATAAACTCACTGAAAAAGAAAAGGAAATTCTGCAACATCTTGTAAAAGGGAGAAGCTATAAAATGATGGCGGATGAAATGCATATCTCCACCGAAACTGTAAAGACACACATGAAAAACATTTATACTAAATTGCATGTGAACTCTAATACAGAAGCTGTTGCATTAGCCTTGAAAGATAGGATTGTGTAATCGCATATTGAATTAAAAATAACACTGAATTTTTTTATTACTCTCCCCCAATCTCGGTATGTTGTTTTGTTTAAAAATGATAGAATTTTACTTCGAATATTTAAAACTAAACTCTTATGAAAAATACAACTTTACAACTCACATCATTTTATTATAGAATTTTTTTTGTTGCTTCCTTTCTTCTTTTGCAATCATTTATAAGTTATTCTCAAACCTCGGGAGTTTTAGATATTACATTCGGCGATACAGGAACATTCACTACTGCTTTCGGACCACAGTATGACGTTCCTCAAGGATTAATAATACAGCCCGATGGAAAAATTGTGGTGTCAGGAACCGCAGGAACAATAGATGGGACAGTTACGAATCTTGTTCTTATCAGATTAAACCCTGATGGCACTTATGATACCTCATTTGGTGAAGATGGTATTGCAAGTGTTGATCTGGGTATTTCACAATTTGTTGAACAAAGTATTCCGTTAGCCATTCAGGATGATGGAAAATTAGTAACGGTGTTACACAAAAAAAATGGTGATTATTATGATTATGCAGCAATTCGTTTTAATACCGATGGCACATTAGATACATCTTTTGATGGCGATGGTATTGCAGAACAAGATGTCTTCTACCAAAATGATTTTCCAACTGCAGTTGCTATACAAAGCAATGGTAAAATTTTAGTGTACGGCACCGGTACGTCGGGTTCATTTTATAAAATAGGGTTAGTAAGATTTAATTCTGATGGAAGTTTAGATGAGAGTTTTTCTATTGATGGACAATTTATTTATGATTTTGGATATGGAGATAATAGTTCATCAGATGTACATGTTTTACCCGATGGCAAAATTATGTTGGCAGGTTATGCTGCTATGGATGGAACATCTAGGGATGTGTTTGCAATAAAGTTAAATGAAGATGGAAGTTTTGATACTTCCTTTGGGGAGGATGGGATTGCTGTATTTGCAATATCTGTTTACTTTGATTTTTGCGGCTCCTCTTTTATTAAAGAGGATGGGAAAATATTATTTTGTGGTAGCATAACTCCAGGTAGCGGAGATTATGATCCTTTTGCTCTGCAAATTAATGCCGATGGAACTATGGATACTTCATTTGGTACAGATGGTATTACTGTTATTGATTTAGGTGACAGACCCGATTATGGTCGTTTTATAACTGAACAAAGTGATGGAAAAATTTTGATTACCGGTTATAATGATCAATTTGATACTATCAAATGTGTAGTCATTCGATTGAATGAGGATGGCAGTTTGGACAATACTTTTGGAACTGAAGGTAAAACTATTTTTTCTACTGGAAACCCCGATTATCGTGGTGAGGCAATGGCTATTCAAAACGATGGTAAAATTGTAGTAACTGGATGGAACAGGGCTGGCACTATTGGCGGCGGGGGACTTAGTTTCGAATGGAGTGTAAGCAGATTTACTACTTCAACACCGGTTGCAATTCAATCTATTAATGAGTTGTCAATTACTTTATACCCAAATCCTGTTTCTGATAATTTAATAATTCAAGTTCCGGATGTAAATACAATATATACCTTGCAAATAGTAAATAGCAACGGCGAATTAATAAGTGAACAAATAATTAATCATACTTCTTACAAAACAATTTCTGTTCAGCACTTGCCTTCAGGATTTTATTTTCTTCAACTGAAAAATGAAAATGAAAATTATGTAATGCCTTTTCAAAAATTATAATGTAAAATGGCATACAAGTTTTAACCTGCTTTTATACATCGGTTAAAAACTGGTTTCTAGAATCAAGCAGAGTTTTATAATAATATTTATATTTGAAGAATAATATTTTCAGTTAAAACTTCTGTAACCAATTCACTCAATGAAACAATATCCTTATTCCTTTCAAATTGCTTTAGATGGTAATGGAATTAATGGACTTGAGGGAATGGCAGGTGTTTGTAATTTTTTATTTGATCCTTCAGACAATTCTTTTGCGTTTAAAGTAAAATATTTTAATGGAATGGCAGGCGGGCATGCTGTGAGTTTAAGTCCGGATGGAAAGCATGGTTACATGGGTACTTCAGGTCAACATCTTGCCTTGTACGATCCACATTCCTTAAACGAATTAGACCGAATTACCACTCTTAATTTAGAAATTAATGATACCAGCATAAGAGGTAGTACGCATGTTGCCTGGCTTAATTCAACTGAATTTATTGCTGCTATCGGCGATTACTTTTACAAATTCAATATTAATAATTTAAGAAAGGGAGAAAAGCTCGGAGCCCATAAACTGATGTTGCCACATAGCATGAAGTTTACTGCTTCTAAAAAATATTTATGCTACGGCAGTATGGATAATCCAACATTTGGCAAAAATGGTGAAGCAAAAATGGTGGGTGTACTCGATATGGAAACAGGCGAGGCCACAAAAATTGATCTGCCTGCTACTTGCTGGCATTTAATTCCGCATCCGCAAAAAGATATTTTTTATGCCGTTTCATTTCGTGTGTTACCGCAAGATCATCAGGATTATCACGAATGGGCAATTGCATTTTTTAAAGAATACGCTTTTGAAATTGATGCAAAAGAAAAAAGAGTGTTACGCCATTGGTGTTGTAGTCGTGAAATACCTTCACATATTAATTCTGATGTTACTATTTCTGATACAGAATTAATATTTTGCAATGGAGGGAGTCATACAATCGTATTTATTGATTTGAATAATTTTTCAGATTTTAGAATGATTGATGAAAAGCCGGATTTTTCGGAGTTATTAAATCATAAAAGAACCGTGTCTAATACTATTTTTGATGTGATGCTCAGAGGTGGAGTTTTTACTAGTACTAAACATATTTTAACTGCGCTGCGAGTAAGCCGTTTTCGTTTTATGGATTCTATACATGCCTGCCAGTTATCCGACAATCAGCAATTATTATTTACAGCAAACAGAGGTATGAATCATATCACCATTTATGATTATCCCTCATTAAATAAAAGGATAAGAGTTAATATGCCCGACATACAGGAGTTTACTCCTTACGCAACAAAAATGGCAGATCCCAGATTAGGTTTTCATCATAGTTATTTAAAAAGTCCGGTATAAATTATTTTAAAAAAAATATTATGAAAGACGAAAAAAAAACATCCAACCCATTTGACAACATTTTTGATTTCTACTTTGAGCAAGCAGAAAAAGCAGAGCCACAAGTGAAGCAAGGAATCGAAGATTGGTTTATACTCTGCGATAAGGTTGCAGAACAAACTATTTCTTTGCAAAATAATTTGTTTACTTCTACTGCGGATAAAAAAAGCAATAACGATAATGTTATTCAACAGAGTAAATCCTTAGCTAAAGTAATTATTGCCACACAAAAGGAACTTGCATTAAGTATGACAGACTTTGCATTTAAAGGATTGCAGACGTTAAAGAATACAAAGAATAAATAGTCAAACTGCAATTGCAATATGCCTGAATCAAGAGTTTCCATTGTTACCAGCAGAGAAGATGATATGTTTTTTCTCTTTGATAACATGCTTAATACATCGGGTTTTTGGAAAGCTATTGAAGCAAAAAGAAAAAAATTAAAAAAGACGAAACAACATTTCCGGATACTTATAAAGCCGGATATTGATTTTTTTGTTCTCAATTCTTCCACTTGTATTCAACCTGCACTTGTAGAATATTTAATTGATACACTTGTAGAAAAAGGATTTGTAAACTGCGTGATTGCAGGTTCTGATAATTCCACTGATTTCTATCTTGAAAATCGTGATGTAAATATTCTGGCAGATCTTGTCGGATATAAATATATTACTCCGGGAAATCATCCTTATGATATTATTAATCTGAGTGAAAATTTATCACCTGCAAATTTTGATTCTAATTGTGTTTTAAAAAATGAAATGCTTTCTGCAGATTGGCTGGAAGCAGATTTTAGAATTATAATATCTAAAAATAAAACCGATGAGGAATTTTATTATTCACTTTGCCTGAATAGTCTCATTGATATTCTTCCTGAAAAAGCAAAGCATTTTCATTATTATTTTAAATATAAACCGGATGAAGTTGCGCTTGCATTGTACAATCGCAATGAAGTGGATTTCTGCATTATTGATGCGTATGAAAGCAATCATGGTTCGCTGGGTGCTTTGCATCAAAATCCTATTGAAACCAAAACATTTATTGCCGGTAATCATGTCTTGTTAACTGATTGGGCTGCGGCTTTAAAAATGGGACTGGATCCTTATGCATCTTCCATGAATAGTTACGCATTAAAAAATGCAGGACTTCCGGAAAATTATAAATTAACGGGTGATCTTTCTATTTATCCTGAATGGAAAAATGTTTCGCTTACATTTTCAGAATCTGTAAAAGCAAGAAATATAAATCCGGTAATGCGACAACTTTCTCAAGCTTGGTTACAGGAAATTGATACAGATATTTTTCCTTTTAAAAATATTGCAGATTCGCAAGTGAATAAAATATTATCGCCAATTATAAAAAATATTGATGAACATCCTTTAGCTTATTCTGCACTTATATTTTTAAATTACTCTTTAGGTAATATTCAAAAATTTATTGAGTCGTGGCAAATATTATATGATAAAGAAAAGGTGTTCAGAAAAGATACCGACTTGGGATTTGATCCCGCAGAATTCAGCAGCAAAAATTATCAGGATGTTGTAAACTATATTAAACCGCTTGCACAAATAGTTGAGCATATTGAACCCGATGCAAATGGGTTGAAATGGAGATATATCGATGATTCAGTATTGTTTGAATATACACGGACATTACCTTACAACTTCTCTGCATTTATTGCCAAAGTGGATATTGCACAAAGTGTTCAATTCATGTTTGATAATATTGGTGGAGCTCGAATTCCTGTTAAGTATAATCAAAAAAATAAAATCATTCATCAGGCAGAAAGAGATTTGTATTTACCGCAACCCAATTGGATGGTTTTTTTCGGTGGAAAATATATTGACGTTTGTAAAATTGAATGCATTGAATATGCAAGCAATAAAGAGACAATGTATTGGCGAACAATCAAGAGTTTGAATAACTCTGCGGATTATGATGATGGCATGGTGGAAATAAGTGCAGCCGGAAAGAATATTACGCAAATAAAAATTGTTGCCCGACAGAAATTCACGTTGCCTTTATTTTTTCAGGTAATTAACATGGATTATTTACCTAAAGTAAAAAATGCCTTGGTATCAGATGCCTACAATAATTTCTTTTCAAAAACTATTGCAAATTTTGAAGCAGCATATGAAGGTCGCAATGTAAAAGGCGGAAAAACTATTGACGAAAATTTCATTGCACATAATGAATACAATCAACCATTTGAAGCTGAACAATTTAAAAATGTAATTGCTGTGTTTAGCGGAATAATTGAAAAGTGGGTAAATAGAAATAAAAAAACTACGGATGAGTTGGGAGCAGTTACTGATGAAAATGGTTATCGGCATTTTGGCGGAAACACGGATAAAGATGCTGCGGATATTCTTAAAGAATTTGCAAGTGGTGTATCAGATGCACTTAAAAAAGATATGAAATATTTAACCGGTAATAATTAAATAACATTGAAAGTATTTGTCACAGGCGCAACAGGATTAATTGGTAATCATCTGGTAAAAGAATTACTGGCAAATGGTGATGAAGTAAAAGTATTTGTGCGTAAAACAAGTAATCTTGAAATTCTATCCGGCTATAATGTGGAGTTTGCTTTTGGTGATATCAATTCAGAAGAAGAATTAACAAAAGCTGCAAAAGGCTGCGCACTTATTTATCATACTGCCGGAGTTTTTGCGTATTGGGGTTATGATGAAAAAACATTTATAGCAGAAGCAAAGCAATCCATGGAAAATGTAATTCATGCAGCAGCAATAAATCATATAAGCAGAGTTGTTTTTACTTCTTCATCTGTTACACTTGGGGCAAGTGATACCAAAGAAATATTATCAGAAAATAAATCCGGTAATTTTAATGATGCACCTGCTTATATTAAAGCAAAAGTGATTCAGGAAAACAGTGCATTTGAAACAGGAAAGAAAAATAATGTGGAAGTAATTGCGATTTGTCCAACCATAACAATTGGCGCTCCCGATTTTCATTTAACTGAGAGCAATCGCATGATTGTAAATTTTTTAAAAGATCCTTATAAGGCTACATGGATAGGGGGTTGCAATATTGTTAGTGCAAGAGATATTGCAAAGGCGATGATTTTATTAGCTCACAATGGAAAGAGTGGAGAGATATATATTGCAGGAAGTGAGAATATGGAATGGAAAGAGATACATAGCATGATTTCAGAACTATGTGGTATGTCCGGTCCTTATTTTGAAGTGCTGCATACATCTGCATATTTATTATCTGCAATGCATGAATTCTTATATCATTTCACTAACACCCGACCAACATCAACTCGAGAACAAGCAAAAATGGTTGGTAAATATTATTGGTATAGTTCTGATAAATTAAAACAATTAGGTTATTCTCCTCAATCAGCCGAAGATGCTTTTATAGAAACTATTTCTTGGTTGGTTACCTCAGAACATATTCCGGCTTCGCTAAGGGCATCAATAAAACTATCAGAAAAGATTTATGCATATAGAAATAAGAATATTTCTGAGTAACATTTATTTTGATTGAGGATTAAATAAAATTATATTTGACTTAACATCACCCAATAATTAATTCATGGATTTTACAACGGTAAGTATATTAAAAATTCCAACTGAACAAGTTTGGGAAACTATGTTAAATCATCTGCCTGATATTGCCGAAGGAGTTGCTGAGTTAAAAACTATAAATGTAATTGACAGAATACAATTGCCAAACAATACTAACACTGTAATTAGTATCTGGACTGCATCACCACAACTGCCATCATTTGTAATAAAATATATTAAACCAGATATGCTTATTTGGACGGATACCGCAGTTTGGAATACCGCAGACAAAATCATTAATTGGAAAATTAAATCTCACTACTTTGAAAATGCGATGCAATGTGAAGGAACCACCGAATTTATTTCTGCATTGGGTGGCAAAGGATGTCGCTTAACATTTAGTGGAAGTTTACATATTGATGCTACACATATTTTGCCCGGAATAGGTATGCTGGATAAAACAATTTCAAAATCAATTGAAGGAATTCTTGCTCAACTCATTCCATCAAATTTTAGAAAATTATCAGGATCAATTGAAAAATATGTGCAATAATAAATTGACAAATTTTATATGCATTTAAAACATTAACACAATCGTGCATAAATAAACCTTCGACGTTATTGTACTTTTTATTTTTAATAGTTACATTTGATAAAACAAAAAGAATATGTCAACTTCATTTTCTATCCCATCAAAATATACTTTCACACTTGCAGGTGGCTTGTCCATAACTGCAATGGATGTAGAAACGAAAGTAACAGGTGATCCATCAAAACCTGTTGCGGCACTTATAACCGGAGACTCTTCAAAACCTGTGGCGACATTAGTAACAGGTGATTCTTCAAAACCAATTGCTACACTTGTAACAGGAGATTCGTCGAAGCCTATTGCAACATTAGTTACAGGAGATTCCTCAAAACCGGTTACTGCATTAATTACCGGAGATACATCAAAACCAGTTGCAACAATTTCTACATTACAAGGTGATCCTGCAAAACCAATTTCAACAGCAATTGATCTTTTAAATTTTCCAAAATTTACATTGGATGATATTAAAGAACTTGCTATACCGAAAATGAGAGTGCGCATGCCCAATTATTCGCAAGCATGTTTTAAAATGTTAGGAATGGAAATATTTTCATTTTGCGTGAGTGGTGAATCACAGGCAATTACTGAACCTTATATTCCCAATTCTTTTGAAAAATGTGAGGATGGTTGTTGCGAGCCTGACACCCGACCTTTTCCCGAGCAGCAAACACGAACAGATAATGTAATTACAAATACAACAAATATTAAAGAGGTGGCTACGGATGCAACAAGAGATGCAAAAACTGATTCAACTCGAAATGTAGATACGGATGCAACAAGAAAAGCGAAAACGGATGCAACAAGAGATATAGCTACTGATGCAACGAGAAAAGTAGATACCGACACTACCAGAAATGCAAATACAAATGCAAAAAGAGATACCAATTCAAATGCTAATAGTGGTGCATCTACAAATGCAACAAGAAAAGCAAAAACAAAGGCAACACGGACCGCCACAAGAAGAAATAAATAAATTCATAGTTTAATTTTTAGTTATGCTTAGAGTTGATAGCAAAAAGTTTTCAAAACATGTCACATGTTCGGAAAATGAAATTATTCTTTCAGGGCCACCTGATGAATTGGCGGGTTATATCACCTTAAATAATGCAATGGATGAATCTGTTTTTATAAAAGATATTGCATTGCATTCTACCGATAAATCTGAAAAAAATAGAAAAGCATCTGTTCCAAACATGCAGAATAGAATTCAGATTAATACTGCCTTATTACCCCAATCAAAAAAATCTTTTGAGATGTTGCATCAATTAGATTCTACAACTCCTCCCGGCACTTATGAAATGATGATGGAGATAGGTGGCGAATTAAAAAAGGCAAAGTTAATTGTGCATGAAAATCTGGATATTCAATTTACTCCGGATCATCTTACGCTTTCAGGTATAAATGCCGGAGCTGTGCATACCCGAGAAATTAATTTTGTTAATCAGGGAAATATTCCGGTTACAATTCCAAACATCCGCCATAATACTATGCTTGACATGGATATTATTTGTAGAAACTTATCCAATGCGGTTCGTGAAAAAGGTACTGAAGGAACTGAAGCCACATTAGATTCTTTTGTGAATGGAATAAAAAAAGATATGGCTGATTGGGTAAAAATTTCAATTAAAGAAGCAGGTGAAGTGATAGAGCCGGGAAAAAATATTTTACTGCATGTGCAAATAGAATTACCAAAAGATTTGCAGGAGCAAAGATTTTATGAAGGTGAAATTCGCATATTCAATCAATTATTAAAATATCAGATTGTACAAAATACTACACCACGAATTAATAAAATTCAAAAAGCAAATTATGAAAAACAATAACAAAGGTATTACCGATATATTCTCAAATTTTCAAAATTTGAATGATGCTACATTAAAAATTATGAAAGATAATTTGAATGCAAATACAGAATGGTGGACTGAATTCGGGAAGTTATTTTCCAACCCGGGTGAAAAAAAATCCAAATCGAATCATGTACCCGGATGTAATTGCAATGACTGTTGTCCGCCTTGCAATGAGTGTCCTCCCAATTGTCTTATCTCAATTCATCGGGAAGCAAATGCAGGCGAAACAATTAAAGTACCCTTCAAAATAAAGAATGATTTCTTAGTTGCAAAAACTTATCGCATTGGTGTGCGCACAATTTATGATGCAGATGGAAATACAATTAATATTCAACCAACACTTGATAAAATCACTGTTACCCTGCAACCCGGTGCATCGCAATTAATTACTATGACACTTCAGATTTCTGCGGATTATATGCCCGGTTATAGCTACGAAACTGAAATTGTTATTCGGGAAAAAGATGTAAATCAAAATATTTGTTTTTCACTTGCAGTAAATGCGTTTGAAAATATTCCTGTTGCATGTCCGAGAAATGAAAAAGATTATTTTATTAAATGGCAAAGTTGGCAAAGCCATTTTTATTGTGAAGAAAAGCTACCGGTTTCAACTGTAACTCTTAATCCTGTTGTTGAAGGTCAAATAGTTGGCAACAAAGTAAATCTTCAAAGAAAAAAATAGAAGTTATGGAAAATGATAATATCAATGAATTACTGAATTCTTATAAATCACTGTTGGAAAAATCCGGGGAGGCCAATAAAGCTATAATGGATGAGGCAGGTGAAATATTCAAGAAAATTTTAAATAATAAATTAGAACTGAGTCAAATCAGTAATTTCAATAACGAAGTAATGAGTAATGCGGTGTCGAATTTAATGCGCTTAAATATTGCATACACTGAAAATTTATTAAACCTGAGTGTTATCACATCGAAAAGCATTAGTAATTTTTTTGATCAAGATAAATCTACCGCCAACACTAAAGAAAAGGAACAAGTAGTTGCTGAAGAGAAAATTCAATATACCAAGAATGTAATTAATATTTTAGCACATCAAGGAGAAACGGTTTCCACCTATTTTACAATTGAAAATGGTGAGCGTCGTGTACAAACCGGAAGATTTATTTACAATACATTCATTTCAGAAAATGGCAAATCTGCTGCAGGTATTCAATTAAAAATTAAGCCTGCAAAATTCGATTTACCCGCCGGGCATTCCACTGATATTGATATGATAATAACTGTTCCCGAAAAAATGATGGCAGGTAATTATATGAATTCAGTAATTATTGAAGGAATAGAAAATTCTGAATTTGATATTGAACTGGAAGTAATAAAAAAGACAGTGAAAAAAACTCCTGCTAAAAAAAGTAAACCTACTACAGCCGCTAAAAAATCGGTTTCCGCAAAGAAGTCAAAAAAATGATATAGTATAAGGTATCTCTAAATTGACAATTGACAATGAAAAATAAACTTAGACTATTGACTTTTGACTATTGACAAAAAGTGTTTCGGGTTTCGGGTTTCAGGTTAAAAAAAACTCATCATTGATCACTCATCACTGATTTTTTTATTCACCTTTCACTATTCACCATTCACAAAAAAAACTCATCACTGATCACTCATGACTAATTTTTTACTCACCATTCACCACTCGCTATTCACTAGAAAAAAAATTTGCATTTCGATAAATAAAACTCTACACTTGTAAATCCAATCAACTTAAAAATTAACTGCCATGAGTAATTTTTTACACAACCCGGTTCTCAGAAACTCACAACCAGTTGTTTTCAATATGGATATATTTGAAGATGATCCATCTACTGAAGTTCAAATGGGCGCAGAAACCCATAACATAATTTTATTAAATCCTGCATCTAATACTGCCTATTATAGAAATGAATTTTTTGATATTGTAAATTATTGAAGTATTTAATATTTCAGGACAAAAAATGGATATCAAATTCAATTTAGAAAGTCAATCAATTGATATAAGTAAAATTAGTGAAGGATTTTACTTAATTAAATTTATAACAGAAGAAGAAATCATCACAAAATCTTTATTAAAATTGAATTATGAATAAATTATTAATTCTAATTTTTTTTCTGATAAATTGTGCCTATGGTTTTTGCCAATGGGAACCAGTTTTTCATAGGGAAGGATCTCCTTCTTTTAAAGAATTATTTTTTTTTAATCAAGACACAGGTTTTATAATAACCTATAATAGCCTAATTAATACTTATGATGGTGGTAATAATTGGGAAGAACAATTTATGGATAATGTTTACTTTCAATTTGCGGATGTCGTTTCAGATTCTTCTGCTGTCATTTGTTGCAATTATGAATTTGATAGTCTTTTTGTTACAACGAATAGAGGTGTCACTTGGATAAAATATCCAACTAATTTGGAATCATTCATACCAATATCTGATATAGATTATATCAATCTACATAAATCGCTGGCAATTTTCCAGTCGGGGTCATTAATATATTCAATTCAAGGTGATTTCCCTTATGGATATATATATTCATACTCATTGATGGAAGCAACAGGTATAGTTAATGTTATTACTATGATAAACGAAGACACAGGTTATGTTTGTGGCGAATTAATTGGTTGGGATAATATAGGAACGGTATATAAAACTACAGATGGAGGATACTCATGGTTTAGCAATAATGATATGTTTGGACCAACTTATTTTATGCAATTTACAGATGTAAATACTGGATTTGGCTGGGGTTACGATGGTTTTTGTAGTACAACCAATGGAGGGCTTAATTGGAGTTTTTATGATATTAATATAGGTATAGAATATAAATATCGATCCGAAGGGCAATTATTTTTTTTAGATAATTTATCTGGATATACCTTAGTACATGATGTAAAGATTGACTCCAGCCATATTACAAGTTTGGTTAAAACAAATGATGGCGGATTGAATTGGTATCGAACTGATTTTATCTTATCAGATTTTGATTTTGGATATCAAGATTTATATTGTTTTAATGATGATACTTGCTTTATACTTACAACAAATACAATATACAAATCCGAGAATGCAAGTGCACCGGATTTAACCATAAATATTTTAAATGAAACCAGAGAATTATTTCATTTATCTCCCAACCCGGCCACTACCATTCTTCATTTACAATTAGCATTAAAAGAAAATAATTACACCATCCAAACATTTAATTTAGTTGGAGAATTAATGCCAGTAAATTTTCAAAACAATCAAGCAGATATTTCTCACTTGCCACCCGGCATTTATTTTACAGAAGTAATTACCGAACAGGGTAGGGCAGTGCAGAAATGGGTGAAGATGTAAGTAAGCAATTGACAGTTGACAATGGACAGTTGACAATGAAAAAAAACTTAGAAAATTGACTTTTGACATTGACAAAAAAAGTGTTTCGGGTTTCAGGTTTCAAGTTAAAAAATTATCGTTCGTCTTTGCATTAAAAGGCTATTGGCTTTTGGCTTTTGGCGATAACTTTGACTATTGACAGTTGACTATTGACAGTTGACAATGAAAAAACTCATCAACGAAATTCATTATTGATTACTCATCACGGATTTTTTTTATTCACTACTCACCACTCACTATTCACTAAAAAAACTCATCACTCATTACTAATTTTTTATTCACCATTCACCACTCACTATTCACTAATAAAAACTCATCACTGATCACTCATAACTGATTTTTTTATTAACCACTCACCACTCACCACTCACCACTCACTACTCACCACTCACTTTTCACCATTCACTTTTCACTATTTTTATCCTCAATGAAGCCCATTTTAAATTCTATTCACTTTAGTATCGCTCTGCTGATAACTATACATTCTTTCGGACAGCAAAATATTGATTCTTTAAAACACATTATTGATTCTTCCTCTGATGAAGTTCAACTTATGCAGACTTATAATGATTATGCTTTTTTATTCGTCAGAAGCAATCCCGATACTGCAATTTTTTATGCAGAGAAAGCGCTAGCACTTGCGGAGAAATTAGATAATACAATCGAAAAATATTCTGCTTATAATGGAATGGGACTTTCTTATCACACTAAAGGTTTATACAAACTTTCAATAGATAATTATAATAAGGCATTACAAATTGAAAAAATTAAAGATCAGGATAGGGCTAAACTGTATCACAATATTGCGCTTTCGTATAGATCAGAAAGTAAAAATACCGATGCATTGAATTATGAATTAAAAGCCATCAATATTATGGAAGATAAACAAGATTCGCTTGTACTCGGTGTAGTGTATCAATCCTTATGTAATATTTATCGTGATCTCGGGGATTTTAAAAAAGGAGAAGAGTATATTTTAAAATCTATAGCTATATATCAAAATATGAAATCTGAAGGAATGGATAATCTGAAAGCTTTTCTGGCAAATAGTTATAGTGGTTATGGAAATTTATTGCAGATGTCAGGCAGGTTAAATGAAGCGGTGGAAATGCATAAAAAAGCAATTGCATTACATGATGAATCCGGGGATATGTACAATCAGGCAATTGCTTATGAAAATTTGGGTGATGATTATTTGATTCTTAAAAAATATGATCTCTCTATTGCCAGTTTTAATCAGGCAAAAAAGAATGGCAGAATTAAATTCTGCAACCGGTGTAGGTTATGAATTATTAAATATAGCAAGCGTGTATAAAGAAACCGGAATGTATTCTAATGCATTGCAAAATTTAGATTCTGCGTTGCAAATTTTTACGGAAATTTCCGTTGACAATTATCGTCTGAATGTATATCAATTGCAATATCAGATTTATGATGAAATGCATGATGCCGAATCTGCTTTGGCTGCATATAAGCAATACAATAATTTAAAAGATAGTTTGAATTCATTAGATCAAACAAATGAATTATTAAGATTAAAAGAGGAATTTGAAACTACAGAAAAAGAGCAGCAAATACTGTTGCTTGAAACTGAAAATACATTGAAGGATAAAGAAAAAAGCGAACAGATTGTTTTAAGAAATATTGCTATTGGTGTTATTGCACTTTTACTTGTTTTCGGTTTATTGTTGCGCAATCGTTATCGCATTAAACAACAGGTAAAGCAATTGCGCATGCGCAATGAAATAGCTATTGATTTGCATGATGAAGTAGGCAGTTCACTCAGTTCAATTAAAATGCTAAGTGAAATTGCTTCCACACAACATAACAATGAAAATTATTTAAATGAATTGTTGAGTAAAATAAATATCAATGCAAAAGAAACCGCTGAGAAGATGCATGACATCATCTGGATGATAAATCCTCGCAACGACCAGATGGAAAATATTCTGCAACGCATGGAAAAATTTTTATTTGAAATGTGTACTGCAAGAAATATACTTTTTGAATTTCAGAATAATATGTCAGATGATATTGAATTAACTATGATTCAACGAAAAGATATTCTGTTGATTTTTAAAGAAGCAGTGAATAATGCAGTGAAATATGCAGAGGCTAAACAAATTATTGTTACAATAAATCATACACAGCATCAGCTTTTGTTATTCATTACAGATGATGGTAAGGGTTTCGATATTAATACAATCCAGCCGGGCAATGGTTTGGATAGTATGCAAATGCGTGCTAAAGAATTAAATGGATTATTAAGTATTAAATCGCAGTTAAATCACGGTACTGAAATTTCTTTAAATGTTCCTCTGTAATTTATGAGTTACTTCATTCCAATGCAAACACAATTTAATTGCAAGCATTTTTATTGCTTTACAAATCCGGCTACTAAGTGATTCCCATTATTTAATTCCATTTTTAAAATATAAAATCCCTGAGGAATATCTTTTATAGATAATTGATTTATTGAATTATTAATTGTGAAAGTGTTGACAATTCTGCCATCATAAGAAATTATTTCAGCAGTCTTAATAATTTCATTACACTCAAAATTTATTTGATCTGTTGCAGGATTAGGAAAAATTGAAATTATATTTTTCGATGTAGTTTCAGTTATAGCTACTGGTGTATCATTACTTATAATTCTGGTTATGAAAAAATCATCATTTCCCGATAATCCATCTGTATATCCTAGCACTACAATTTTTCCATCAGGTTGAAGAAGCATATCGGTTCCAATAATATCATCTTCTTCAATAGTGCCCGGTACATTAATTTTAAATTGACCCGGTAAATCATTAGTAAAGGAAGAATCTAATGAGCCATCGTTCAATAATTTGTAAACTGTGGTATAATGATTTTCAGTTAAAAGATATAATTGATTTTCTGTATTTGCCTCAAGTTGTGCCACATGAAAACCTATACTGCCTGAAAGATAAACATATCCATTATCGCCAAATTCAGGTTGCAAAATTCCTTCATCATTAAATTTAATTGCCATTATAAAATAATCGGGAGCAGCAGCCAGATTTCCCGCTGCAAAAATATTTCCATCACTTCCTAAAGTCATTTCTGAAATTTGAAATTGACCATGTTCAAAATCCGGTTCGGGATATAATATACCTGCATCGCCAAAGCTGGCATCAAGAGAGCCATCAGGTAGGAAACAACAAATGAATGCATTAAAAGGAGAAAACATATCTTCCGTGTGACCGGCAGCAAGAATCCTTTCGTCAGGCAGCTCCAATACACTATTGAAAACAGTGCGCTCATTAATACTTAAAGTGATATAGTTAAAAAGATTGTCGAAACTACCATCTGCATTAAAACACATTAGCCCTGCACCGTTGGCATAAACAACATCTTCACCTGCGATAATATATCTTCCGGAGTTGCCATGACAGGAGGCATGCGGTAAAAATTTTTCAATACTTTCTGCTATAATAATTCCATCAACACCAAAAGCATTATTGACTAAACCGTTTTCTAATATATCCTCATTGAACGGACTATAAACATCTGCTTCAGGGATAACTATACCTGTAAGCCTGTACCCACCATCGTGAGCAAAAACATTAACATAATCATCTGAAATATCAATATCATAACCTTGCACTCCATCTACACCAAAATCCATATCATGCGAACCATTCGAATTAAACCGATGCAGATTTGCTCCATCGCCATTAAATTGGTTGAGCATAATTAGTTTTCCTGAACCTTCATCATAAATAATATCGGTGGGGATTTCAATTTGATTAACTCCGGCATAAGTATCAGGGCCGGTTACAAAACCATTGCCGTTGAATGTAGGATCGTAAGATTGCGCAAGTGTAATTTGTGTAGCGAATGTGCTTATGACAAAATAAAAATAAAATGGTTTCATATTTTTTTTATACAAATGTATGGGGAAAAATTATTGTGTACCATCCCCAAATCGGGTGAGTGAATGTTGTATTCAAAATTTATTCGGTAACAGTTGAAAAATCTAATTTATTAAAGTAAATGAAAGCGATAGAAAATTCCTTTACCATTATAAAAGTGATTCAAATTGTTTTGTATTCAATTAGTATTTCTACAGAAAATAATAATACGGAATAAGATAATGCGGGAAGTAAGAATTATAGCTTAGAAATAATAAGTATAATTACTGCATTACAATTTTCCTTATTCCCCCAATCTCGGTATTTCCAACACTTCTTACTGAGCATACTTTTGCTTTTGTTAATCATTTATTAAAACATAAAATCAAAACGTATGAAAAATTCTATTCTACTATTATTCATTATTGCTTTAGGATTTAGTATAAAGTCCACAGGACAAAATATTTTTCCGGCAACAGGAAGTGCGGGTATTGGAACTTCCACACCAGTGAGCTCTGCTATCCTTGAATTGTCTTCCACTTCACAAGGTATGCTGGCACCCCGAATGACGAAAGCTCAGCGTGATGCAATTGGATCTCCTGCAGCAGGTTTATTAATTTATCAAACGAATAGTCAACCGGGTTTTTATTATTATTCAGGGGCTGCATGGACAGCTTTAGCAGGTAAAGGACCTAACAAACAATTGTCTAATCTATCTGCAACTTCAATTAATGAGTCATTAATACCAAATGCCAATAATACTATAGATATTGGTGCTGTTGGTTTAAATTGGAATGAAGTGTATGTGAACTCCATTAAGTTTATGGATGGCACAACACAATCTTCTGCATCCGCAGGTGGAGGTGGTGCTGAAACTGATCCACAAGTAGGAACAAACACTACCAACAAAGTTTCTAAATGGGATGGTTCTGCATTAGTAACCGGATCTATTAATGATGAAAACAGCCGCATTGGTATGGGTGATATTAATACAAATGCCAAAGCTACTTTCCGCAATCGTTTAAGTTTGTTCAGTACAGAAGATATGGCAGTATATGCAACAGACCAAACTGTATCCGCAGGTGGTACAGTTACCACGCATGCCACAAGTATTTTAGGATACAATTCAAGTGGCCTATTGTTTTTTGATACACCTGTAAGTCATGTAGGAAATTGGAGTTCTGCCACTACCACAACAAACTCTGCTGCTGTATATGCCACAAACAGTTCAAGCGGCACAAGTAATTATGGTGTAATTGCAAAAAGCACAGGAGTGGGAACTACGAATTATGGCTTATGGGCTAAAGCAACAGGTGCTACAAATAATTACGCAATCATTGTTCCTGATGATGGAGGAAAAGTGGGTATTGGAACTGAATCGCCAAGCGCTAAGCTCCATACAAATTCAGTAACAGGTGAATCATCATTTGTAGCTGGAGTAAATGGCGTAAAGAAATTTATTGTAGGTAGCAATGGCGGTATATCCATGTTTACAAGTGGTTCTGCTCCAATAAATGGATTATATATAAATGGTGTTACAGGTATGGGTACTTCATCGCCAGATTCAAGACTGCATATTAATTCTTCATCTGGAGAAGATGCAATGCGTGTGCAAGTAAATGGTTCTACCAAACTGCATGTAAATAGTAATGGAGGCATCGCTATGTTTTCTACTTCAACACCTCCGGCAAACGGATTATATATTAATGGAAATACTGGTATAGGAATTAGTGCTCCTTCAGTTAAACTTCATGTTTCCGGTGGCTCTGATGCGGAATTAGGTTCAGGTGGATATTTTATTATTGGTTCTACAACATCTACAAATATTGTAATGGATAATAATGAAATTCAAGGTCGTGATAATGGTGCTGTTTCTAAATTATATTTCAATTATGAAGGTGGTGATATTGCTATGGGGGTACTTGGTGGTAATGTAACCATCGGAACAAACACTGCTGCTTCAGGATATAAATTAAGTGTGGATGGCAAAGTAATGTGCGAAGAATTAAAAGTGCAATTATCAGGTTCATGGCCGGATTATGTTTTTAATGAAGACTATAAATTAATGCCATTAAATGAATTGGAAAACTTTATTTCTGCTAACAATCATTTACCAAATATTCCTGCCGCATCAGAAATTGAAACCAATGGTTTGGAAGTGGGTGAAATGCAAAAATTGATGATGGAAAAAATGGAAGAGTTTACTTTATATCTTATTGAAATGAAGAAAGAGAATGATGCATTAAAAGCAGAAATTGAATTGTTGAAAAAATAATTATTCATCACTAAATAACAATGACATGAAACGAATTAATTTCAAACTAAAATTCTTGCTCAGCATGGGTTTAGTTTACGCTTCGTTATCATCCTATTCTCAAGCAATTATTTTGAGTGATGATAAAATGGCGGGTTGCGATATGGAATATCAATTGGAGCAAGGGTACTCTTCACCTACTGAATCAGGTGGCTCCACAAGTGCAAATAGAACAGTAAGTGTCCCGTTATCCTGGCCACTACGAATGAGTGATGAATACCGTGAAGTTGATGGCGTATATTCTTATTGGTACATCTCCAATTTTGCAGATATAAATCATACTGAAGGCTCAAGAGAAGATTGGATGTGTAACACAGGAAGTAATGCGAAAAATTATGATCAACACAATGGAGTAGATATAGTACCATTTCCATTCGGCTGGCAAATGATGGATGATGAAAGTGTTGATGTAATTGCCGCAGCAGATGGTGAGGTAATTGAATGGTTTGATGGAAATAGTTTTGATAGAAATTGTGCTACACCACACTCCTTTGTTTACGAGTCTTTTAATGGGGGCTATTATGGAAATTTTATTGCGTTGGAACATTCCGATGGTAGTGTTACTGTATATGCACATTTAAAGATTGGTAGCCTTGCAAATATTTCTGTTGGGGATGATGTAGTAAGCGGTCAGTACCTAGGAAAAATTGGTAGTGCAGGAAATTCTACCGGACCACATTTACATTTTGAAGTTAGGCCATGTGAAGGATGTTCTTATATAGAACCTTGGTGGGATAGTGAAGGATGCAATGATGATGTTACCGAAAGCCAATGGATAAGTCAGCAGCCTTATGATGAACCTCAAGTATTGAGAGTGGCTACACATGATGTTACTCCCAGTTATAAATCGTGTTCAGAATATGAAAGTGGTGAAAATGAAAATGTGAATTTTTCTAATCATTTTAATTCTGCCGGCACTATTTATATGAGTGTTTCACTGCGTGATTTTTTGGTGGGAGATAATTTTACTATTGATATTCTTAATTCATCAGGCACTTCAATATATAATTCAAGTTATACAACCCTTTCTAACAATCAGTCGATTACATTAATGTTTTCTTACACTTATGTTTTTTTAGCCACCGGCACTTACAGAGTGAAAGTGGTGCATGATGGAAAAACGTATGATCATTACTTTTCTGTAAACTGTCCGGGTTCACTTACTTTATCAGGTGCGCAGAGTGGACATAAAGCATATATTACCGGCGATCACACGAATGCAACAGCTACAATTTCCGGTGTAAGTTCTAATATTATTTTATACCAAGCAGCAGACTATATTCAATTAAATGCAGGATTTGTTGCTACTTCCGGTTGTGAATACAAGGCAGAAATAGATGATTGTGCAATTGGCGGAATGAAAATAGCGAATACAGAAGAGTTGGAAATTAAACAAGATGCATTTAATGTATTTCCAAATCCATCCAATGGTATTTTTACTTTGTATTATAAATCAGATATAACAGAAAATTATAGAGTTTTAATAAAGAATATTATGGGAGAAACAATTTATGATTCCGAATTTTTTATGGGAAATAATGAATTAACCTATTCTGTGGATTTACAAAATCATGCAAAGGGAATTTATCTTATAGAACTCTATCATGGAAATAAAATAGAAACTCAAAAAATTGTGCTACAATAATTAGCATCGTAGTTTTAAAAATAGATCCAATTAGTATTAGTAAAAAAAACTTCAGCAGATTTCTGCTGAAGTTTTTTATTTCCTGGCTTTACACGATCTGTGATTTGTTTTATAATCACTATAGTAGATTGAATTTTTGAAGATTAATAATTTTAATCGTGATTTAAAGCTTACAGTTAAATTTATTCAGCTAATAATAATTATTCAAGTAGCGCCTTTCTAAAAGGTATAAGTAAATGAATTTACGCCGCACTTCCTCTTATCAATCTGAATAATACTGCAATCACTGCGAATACAAGTAGTATATGAATAATACCTGTTAAACTGTATGCAAATACGCCTATCGCCCAACCTATAATAAGAATCAATGCGATAAAATAAAGTAGTCCACTCATAATATTAATTTTTTGGTTATAATATTCCTAAGGGGAAACATTATACCAAACATTTGAAATTACCTGTGAACCTAGTAGGGGAGTGGCGCTTACATTGATTTAAACAATTAGCTCACATATAGTAAATTGTGTAATCCGTTTCACACTCGGGGAAATTATTACACAAAGTGTATCGGGTATCGGGTATTAAGTATTGGGTATTTATGATTTACGATTTAATTTCATTTCATAAGATTGTTATTTAATTATTCTTTTGGTGTATTAAGATTTATGAAAAAAAACGAAATCATTTTTCTAATTACTTTACCTAATTTTAGAAACTATTACTATGCATAGAATACAATTTATAATATGGATTTTCCTGCTTTGGATATTGAGTTCCTGCGCCACCAATAAAGGAGGCAACCTCCATATTGTAAAACTTTCCATGGAAAGTAAATCATAGGAAGTAATAGTTAAAGAAAATTCTATAATTGCATTTATAGAAAAAGAAATACAAATTATTGCAGGAATATTTAACTCATTTGAATTATATTATTTGTTACTAGCCTTATTATAAAATGAATGATATCCAGTTTAATAACCAAGAATATGTTTTAGTATATTCTATAACAATTTTAATCTTAAACCAAGTTACAAACTTTTACAAATGCTGCAGATTTGATTATTAATTAAGTTGAATAAAAATTGCATGATAGGTATGGCTAAATTATTTAAAATGTTTTTAACCTCTAATTAATCATGGCGGAGGAATTTATAGCTGTAAGGTAAATTTCAAGGTAAAATTTATTTATTAAATATTTTTTTGCAAAAATGTACAACCTATTAATCTTTAATCTAATTTGGCATTCTAAAAACTTAAAATTTATGTTAAAAAACATTACACTCACATTGGCAACATTTTTAATGCTTGCCTTAGTAAATCCAGTTTCTGCACAAAACACTTATCCGGGCTCCGGAGCAGTGGGAATTGGTACACTTTCACCTAACTCATCATCTTTATTAGACGTCACCTCTACTTCCAAGGGTGTTCTTTTGCCAAGGATGACTAAAGCACAAAGAGATGCTATTTTAACTCCTTCTGTAGGCTTACTGATCTATCAAACTAATTCAGCACCGGGATTTTATTATTACAATGGTTCTGCGTGGACAGCAATTTCCGCTAAAGGTGCTAATACAGGCCTTTCAAATTTGAGTGCCGGTGGAACTGCAATTAATCAAGCTCTTACACCTGCAACAACTGGCGCAATTGACTTGGGTTCTAAAACCAAACGGTGGGATGAAACTTACACGCAATCTGTAGATGCAATTAACAACAGCGCAGATATTGAAACAGGAAGTTTTGTAAATCAATATTTAGCTGGAGATTTCGATCCAGTTGCTGTATTTGCTCAAGCTGATACACTTGATACATTTGGTTATGGCGTATTAGCTTCCGGTGGATTTGCTGGAGCTTTTGGCGTTGGTTATTTCGGAGTAGCTGGTATCGGTTCTCCGGTAGGTGTTTATGGGGAAGCAATTGATACAATTTCTGATTGGGCAGGTTATTTTATTGGAGATGTAGGTATCTCCGGTGGTTTTTATGATATCTCAGATCGTAAATTCAAAACTAAAATTGAGCCTTTAACTGGTAGCTTGGATAAGTTGATGCAATTAAATCCAACATCTTATACTTTTAATAATGATGCTGAAACTGTTTCATTGCGTTTAAACGGAAAATCTGAAATGGGATTAGTTGCAGATGAACTTGAAAAAGTATTTCCTGAATTAATTAAAAATTCATTTGTACCAATGCGCAAAAATCCAATCACAGGCGAACAATTTCCTGAGATTGATTACAAAGGCGTAAATTATGTTGGACTAATTCCTGTATTGATTGCATCTATTCAGGAACAACAAATGGAGATAGAAGCTAAAGATGCTGAAATTCAAACTTTAACTGAAAGATTGGAAAGATTGGAAACAGCTTTTGCAACTGCAGATGGTGATATTAAAACTATTGCAGGATCAAATTATTCTAACCTTGCTTCTTTAGATCAAAATTCACCTAACCCGTTTAAGTCATCAACAGTTATTAGTTATAACATTCCTGAATCATTCCAGAATGCATTTATAAAAGTGTATTCTATAAATGGTGCTGAAATGAAAACTGTAAGTGTAAGTGGAACAGGTAAAGGAAATGTTCAATTAGATGGTGGCAGCTTTGCACCCGGAACATATACTTATCAGTTAGTAATTGACGGTAAAACTATTGATACCAAACTGATGGTAATTACGCAATAAGATTTATTAAGTTTAAAAAATAATTAAGGGCGGACTATACAGTTCGCCCTTTTTATTTATGAATGTATCTTTCATTTTTCTCTCAACTAAATCAAAGCAAGTAGTTTTGAGCATGCAATTTTTAAAATCGTATTTTTTTCTTTTATATAGTTTATTTGTATTGATACATTCTTCCGCAAATGCACAAATCACTTTCGCATTTGGCTCTTGCAATAAAGAAAATTTACCACAGAATTACTGGGAGGAAATTGCAAAACAAAATCCTGATCTCTGGATATGGATGGGTGATAATATATATGGTGATAGCTATGATACTTCTGTACTTGCTTTTAAATATCTACTGCTAAAAAATAATTTCTATTATAAAAATTTTACAAAATCGGTTCCTGTAATTGGTACATGGGATGATCATGACTATGGGAAAAATGATGCAGGAAAAAATTTTGAAATAAAAGATGATTCAAAAGAATTGTTTATGCGATTTTTTGATATTTCTGAAAATGATCCCATGCGATTTAGAGGGGGAGTATATGACGCTTATTTATTCAATGAAAATAACATAACTATTAATATCATAATGTTGGATACGAGATATTTTAGAGATACACTTATTGCAGATCTGTGTGATGGAAAAAAGTGCTATCTGCCTAATTATGAAGGTGATATTTTAGGTGAAGAACAATGGGAATGGTTAGAAAATGAATTGAAAAACAGCAATGCGGATGTCAATATTCTATGTTCAAGTATTCAGGTGATTGCACAAGAACATCGGTTTGAGAAATGGCATAATTTTCCAAATGCAAGAAAGAGATTGCTCGATTTAATAGCAACAAATAACGAAGTGCCAACAATAATAATTAGTGGCGACAGACATATAGCAGAAGTGTCAGCTATGCAATTACAAGGAGAAGAAAATATACTTTACGATATCACTTCCAGCGGACTTACACATACATGGAATAATGCGTGGAGCGAACCGAACACCTATCGCATTAGTGATTTATATGTCGAGAAAAATTTTGGAGTATTACACTTTAACAAGCTAAATCAAAAGGTGCAAATTGAGTTGCAACTTTTTAATACTGATGGGAAATTATTGTATGTAAAGGAGTTATTTTAATGCATACAATAATAAATTATTCGGTGCAGCAGAGCATGCAATAAAGCTGTTGATTTACTTTGAAACTGAAGTCTGTGTTAAAAATGATAAGCACAGATTACTTCATAAAAAAGAAAAATATTATTGCATCCGAGAAATAGGCACATAATCAATAAACTCCGTATCAGTACTGAAATAATTTTCCTTTACTGATTCTTCTTTCATAAGATCAGTACTCAGATACTTTTTATTTGAATCACAAAAAATAGTTACCACATTAGCATCATCACCTAATTGATTTTGTAATTGAATAGCACCAATAATATTTGCACCGGAAGAAATACCTACAGCCAATCCTAATTGTCTTGCTAATTTTTGCGCCATAATAATCGAATCGCCATCAGATGCTTTTAGGATATGATCAAGTACATCTAATTTAACTATGGAGGGAATAAACTCATCAGAGATTCCTTGAATACGATGTGTTCCTACTTTATATCCTGTACTTAATGTTGGTGATTCATGTGGCTCCAACGGACATACTAAAATGTTTGGATTTCTTTTTTTGAAATAAGCTGCAACACCCATTACAGTTCCACCCGTACCAACACCGGCAACAAATGCATGTGGTTCCAAATCTACTTGTTGCAACTGCATCCAAATTTCTTTAGCTGTAGTTTTTTCATGTGCTTCAATATTGTATTTATTATCAAATTGTCGAGGAAGAAAAATTTCATTATCCTCTTTCGCCATTTGTTCTGCTTTTTTTATACTACCTAAAAAGCCACCTTCTTCCTTCGTCATTAAAATAATTTCAGCTCCTAAACTGCGAATAATATCCATACGTTCTTTGCTTAACCAATTCGGCATAATGATAATTACACGATTTCCTAAGGCTTTGCCGATTGCGCTAAATGAAATTCCGGTATTGCCACTTGTTGCTTCTATAATTGTATTTTCGGAATGTATTAAACCCGCTTTATATGCATTCTCCAAAATATATAATGCCATCCTATCCTTTATACTTCCTGTAAGATTGTAATGCTCACATTTCACAAACAGATGTTTTTCATTACCCTTATAAGTATAGCGAATTTCGAGCATTGGCGTATTGCCAACCATACACCATAAGTGTTTAAATTTATTTTCTATGGATTCTTGTGGGTAACGCATTTTTTTAGTTTGGTGCAAGTTAAAGTTTTAAGACAATGGACAATTGACAGTTGACAGTTGACAATGGACAGTTGACAATGAAAAAAATCAGCAAAAAACTTAAACTATTGACTATGAATAGACTAAAAAAAATTAGCCACGAATGCACGAATATCAATAATATGAGCAAACGAATGCACGAATAAAGAATAATTTATTCATGCATTCGATTTTTAATTCGTGTATTCGGGGCTTGTTTTTTCTCATCTCACTAATCACTTTAAATTGAAATTGACAGTTGAAAATTGACAATAAAAAAAAATACTATTCATACATCACTCATCACTGATTACTGATTTTTTTTATTCACCATTCACTACTCACCATTCACTAAAAAAAACTCATTACTGATTACTCATTTACTGATAAAATTGCTGTTAGCATTTGGCCGTTAGCTATTGGTGAAAAAATGTTTCAAGTTTCAGGTTTCATGATTCGTGTTATAAAACTCATTACTGATTACTCATCACTCATTTTTTTACTCACCATTCACCATTCACCATTCACTATTCACTATTCACTTTTCACCATTCAATTCCACCTCCACCAATATTTATTTTCACATAAGGGATATACATAAAGCCTGGTACTGGAATGTTTCCTACAACAAGATCTGATTGTGAATACCATCCACCAATAGGAACCATCAGATTACAGCCGAAATCAATTCCTAACATAAACCCTCCTCTTCCTTCATCATCATCACTGCCAAATGCCATTGTCTGTATAGAAATACTTGGATCAAATATGGAACCTCCAAAAGAATATCTGCGAATATCGCCGGGAGTAGCAGGTTTTGCAGGGTTAAAATAAATGGGATCTACTGAATTATTATTCGTAATCTTCATTTCATAACCTGCATATCCAACTCCTAGATTAGTAGAGAGAAATGTATTGCGGCCGGGAGCAATTACATATCCAAATTTAAAATAACCGCCACCTCCAAACATCTCTGCTTTTCCTTTAGAAGAGGATGAAGTAAAAGGTCCAATGCCATATCCGCCGCCGCCAATTAAAAATCTGCCCTTCATACCAAAACCTTCACCGCCAAACATCATGGCAACACTATTGAATTGACCATCATTACCTAATACCGAAAAACTTTGAAGATGATCGTTAATGGTAGCATTATTTAAATAGGCGGGGCCGGTAAAAAAATATCCATAACCTCCTTGAGAAGAATTTGAAATTTGAGCCTGTGTGGCAATGCTTACACCAATAATAAAAAGCAGTAAAAATCTTTTTTTCATAACAAATATTTTATTGAAAATAAATTGATTTTATTAAGAACTCGAAGATACATTATAAAAAAAACCTGTGCTAAATACACAGGTCTTTTATTACATAGAAGTTATGTAAATTAATAATCTAACTCGCCGATAAATGGAATGTTGTTCATAATCTCAACACGAATCACACTTAACAAATATGCTTCCATTTGATAGAATTGTGCAGCTGGTTTTGCTCCTGCAGCTTTCGACAATTTCGCAAAATAAGAAGACATAAGTTTTTCGTAGTCACTACTAATTTTTGACATTTCTTTTATCAACTCAGTAGTTTTTGCATCATCCATTGAAGTGTAGTTTTCAGCATATTTGTTGATTAAGGCAATACGCTTTTTTCCTAACTCTTTTCTTTCAGTTTCATATTGGTCGTATAGATTCCAAAATGCATCTTTTTTATCAGCATCTAACTTTACATATTCAGACATTAACGCTTTTTTTTCTTTTCCAAAAGCAGCCTGAATCATATCTACATCTTCTGTGTTCGTTTGTGAAAATGCAACTGCACTACTGGCAATGATAATAAGGGATAAAATAATCTTTTTCATTGTAATATTTCATTTATTTGATGAGCGGTAAAGGTAATGCTTCCAATAAAATACTGGGGTGCATATATCAAATATTTTCCCGGATAATGTTATTTATTCTTAAAAGTCAGTGTTACAATACTTCCTTCCTTGTGAAGTGTATATTCAATCAAGGCTTGATTGCTGCCCGGCTCGGAGTTAGCAGCATCATTATCATACACTGGAAATCTTCTTTGTAAAGCATTGTCTTTAACAGTGTAAGTGTCATGCCCTCTGTATCCTTGCATTATCGCATCATGACTTTCCGGTTGTTGTATATTAATAACCGTGTAACTCTTATCATTTAACGAAGCAATTCCCAATAATCCTGCATAGCTACCTGATCCAACAGAACGGGTAACGATATATAATTCATCAAATCCGTCATTATCCAGATCAGCAATAAATTGATTTTCTATTGGATCTGTTTCACCGATGATAATGGGCTCATTAAATGCGCCAAAACCATTTCCTATTACTGAAATATCACTTATGCTGGCAGATGTTTCATCTTCTGTTATTACAAATTCTTTTTTGCTTTTAGTAAAAACAGAAATGGTTTCTAAAGCAGGTAATAAATTAGGTGTGGTATGATCATATATTTCTACGGGTGCAGCTTCCTCTTTTGAATTTGAATAGCAAGATGCAAAAAAGAAAAATGCATAACTCAGAGTAAATATTTTTAACCAATATATAATCTTGTTATGCATTATAAAAATTTAAAAAAGTATTAAGCAACAGCCTCCTGAACTAATGCAGCGGCTTCTTTTAATAAAATGGCGCTGCTCACTTTCAGTCCACTTTCATCAATCATCTTTTTTGCTTCTACAGCATTAGTACCTTGCAATCTTACAATTATCGGTACAGGTATTTCACCAATGTTTTTATAAGCATCAATAATTCCCTGAGCAACACGATCACATCGTACAATACCACCAAAAATATTTACAAGTATTGCTTTCACTTCAGGATCTTGTAATATAATTTTAAAAGCAGTTTCAACACGTTTTGCATCCGCAGTTCCGCCTACATCCAAAAAGTTTGCAGGGCTACCACCAGAGAGTTTTATGATATCCATTGTTGCCATTGCCAAACCTGCACCATTCACCATGCAACCAACATTGCCATCTAATTTTACAAAATTTAAACCTGCTGCTCCGGCTTTCACTTCAGTAGGATCTTCTTCTGAAAGATCACGCATGCCTGCAATTTCAGGATGACGACTCAACGCATTTGCATCAATTACACATTTTGTATCTACTGCAATTATTTTATTATCCGAAGATTTTAATACAGGATTTATTTCAAGTAACGAACAATCATTTCCTACATAAGCGGCATATAAATTTTGTACAAATTTTACCATCTCTTTAAAAGCCTCACCTTCTAATCCCAGATTAAAAGCAATTTTTCTTGCTTCAAACGGCATTATTCCTATAGATGGATCCACCCATTCTTTATGCAATAAGTGTGGTGTTTTATCTGCTACTTCTTCTATGTCCATACCGCCTTCTGTAGAATAGATAATTACATTTTGACTTTTTTCACGGTCAAGCAAAACACTCATGTAAAATTCTTTTGTTTCACTTACTCCGGGATAATATACATCCTGTGCAATTAATACTTTATTTACCTTTTTTCCTTTTGGTCCTGTTTGCGGTGTAACTAATGTTGCACCCAGAATATTTTTTGCTTTTTCATATACATCTTCTAAGTTCTTCGCCACTTTCACACCACCTGCTTTACCACGACCACCTGCGTGTATCTGTGCTTTCACCACCCAAATATTTGTGCCTGTCTGATCTTGTAATCTGCGGGCTGCTTCCACCGCTTGTTCAGGAGTTTCTACCGGTATCCCTTCCTGAATACGCACTCCGAATTTTTTAATTAGCTCTTTTCCTTGATACTCGTGTAAATTCATTGCTTATTATTTTGCAGCAAAGTTAAATCAATTGAATCTTTCCTTTGATTTCATTCTAATTCGCCTTAATTTAGAATTTCATCTATTAATGAAATCCATGAAAAAGATATTTCTGTTCTTCTTTTTATCTGCTTCCATATTTTTAAATGCACAAGAAATTATAATACCTGTTGTAGTGCATATTGTATATAATAATGAATCTCAAAATATTTCAGATGCGCAAGTGTATTCTCAAATAGCTGCACTTAATCGGGATTATGGTGCAACAAATGCAGATACGATTTTAATACCTGAAGCATTGCGGGATTCTATTACAGATATGGATTTGCATTTTGAATTGGTTACTGCTGATCCTTTGGGTAATCCAACAAATGGTATTACAAGAACGGAGAGTATAATTACACAATGGAATTTATATTCAGCCGGTGAAAACAATGTTGAGAAAATAAAATCTTCTTCTACTAATGGCATTGATCCCTGGAATCCTGAATGTATTCTGAATATTTGGGTGTGTAATTTCATTGTTCCTGGATATGCGCCTCCTCCGGGTGGCGATCCTGAAGCTGATGGATTGGTAATGCATTCTCATTATTTTGGAAATGGTGATGTTTTCTCTTTAGGTAGTGATAGTGGGAGAATAACAGTTCATTGGGTTGGTCATTGGTTGGGTTTGCATGATATGACTAGTGTGGATGATCTTGATTATTGTATTGAGGATGACCCGGAGCCGGAAGCCGAAGATTTTAATTTTATGCATTTTGATATTTTGAGTGATGATTGTACACTAATGTTTTTTCAGAGTCAAAAAGATAGCGTGCATAATATTCTTGCTACTTTAAGATCTGAAATAGGCAATTGTGATTATACAAGTGCAATATTAACTTCTACAACAGAAACGCTACAAATATTTCCGAATCCTGCGAATGATTATTTAGTAATTGATGGCCTACAAGAAGGTACACTTTGTAAAATATTTTCTATGTCGGGTGATTGTGTTTTGGAAATTTTTGCAAATGAAAAATCTATTGTTCTCGACATTAGTGATTTTTCAAAAGGTTTGTATGTTGCTACATTTTTTAATCCTGCTATTTCCTATTCAAATAAACCATTTATAAAACAATAATTACTATAGTTAAATAAATGGAGTAATTTTTTTCGCAATACATTTGCGTTAATTATTTTTTATGATGACTCCAAAAACTGTTTCTTATTCCTGCACTACAGTAACCCAATTAGTAATGCCCAATGATACCAATACCATGCATAATCTGATGGGTGGTAATTTATTAAAATGGATGGATGTTGCCAGTGCAATTTGCGCAAGTAAACATGCCAATAAACCGTCGGTAACGGTGTCGGTAGATAATGTTTCTTTCAGCCGGCCAATTAAGATAGGAGATGTGGTAACTATCAATGCAAAGATTACCAGATCATTTGTTACTTCTATGGAAATTTATATTGAAGTATTTAAAGAAAATTTTACGATAGGGAGCGACCGTATTCGATGCAATGAAGCGTATTTTACTTTTGTTGCATTAGCAGATGACGGTCATCCGATTGCAGTACCGGAAGTAATTGCTGAAACTGAAGAAGAAAAATTTCGCTATGAAAGAGCATTGCGCCGTCGTGAGTTGCGATTGATTTTATCAGGCAGAATGAAAGCGAATGAAGCAACGGAATTAAAATCTATTTTCTTTGAAGATTAATTTCTAAACTCTTTCATAATATATTTTGAAAAAGCATTCTGCCGACTAATAAATAAAATCATTTTTAATTAAAATTGAAATTAATCCCTACGGTAAAAAATGATTCATCCTGCATGAAGTCGGCATTGGTAAGATTAAAACTATAACCATACTGCAGTTGTAATTTAAATTTCTCAATACCACCTTTCACTGTCAAAGCCGGTTCAAAAAGTAAGTTGGACGAATTATCTTCTAAGTAATCTATTTGATTATCATCATCAAATACTAAGCTCCCTTGAATATTATTGTAAGAAATATTCGAAATTCTTGTAGATATAGCTGCAGAAAAATATTTTGATTTATATCCAAAATTGGGCTGTATTCCTACTCTTAAAATATTCGCAGAAATATCACCAGTTGTTTCAGGATAATCTATAAGTGATGAAGGAAAGTGATTTTCAAAATTTCCAATTCCAATTAAACCATAGGCTTCAAAAACCCAATGTTCATCTATCGGATTAAAATATCCACCGCCTACTTCAATGAATTTACCTGAACCTCCATTTCCATTATCCAGATCCGCCGGAATAAATAATCCCCCGTTTGCCTGCAATGCAAAATGTTGAGTGACAGCATAAGCACCTTGAAATTCCACTTGATTAGTATTGCCCGCTAATGTTAGATTAGTTTCTCCTTTCTCTGTAAGTAAAGGAACATTTTGAGTATTAGGAGTATAAAATTTCGGGCTACATGAAGCAAGGACTAAAATCGTTACTGCAAAAATCAACTTTATAAAGTTTTTCATCATTTCAGTTTTTAGTTTATAATAATTTAAACCACCGTTCGAGAAAAAACCAATAAATATTAAAAATGTTTTTGGAAGAAATATAACAGCCACAAAATGAGAGAGAAATATTTATATTTAATAGTATAATTGATTAATAAAATCAGACAAATTTTTACTGACTACAGTTTTGTAATTAATTGAACCGTAATATTTGGAATAGTGCTTAGTATATTTTTAAGTTCTATAACTTCTGTATTTTTCAAATCATTTTTAGAAATGATAATTGCGGATAAGGTATTGAGATAAACTAAAAAATAATTTTTCTTTTCTTCAACCTTAAAAATATTTTCCCAGACAAGCTCTGTATAAAATGTTTTTCCACGTATATTAAATTCATGCGATGTTATATATATATCTAATAATTCTGTTAAATGGTTGTTTGAGTTATAATTCCTTTTTATCAGCCAAAAGATACCGGAAGGTTGTACAACTGCAATTAATATGAGTGCGATGTATTGGTAGATTTCCGGCTTGGGAACAGGGAGGAAATGCAAATAATAACCCAAAATCCAAAGCAACATTGCTATACCAACGCTTACTATGATTTTTAGAATTATTCCACTGTAAATCAATGCAAATATGAGTTTACAATATTCTTTAAAGGTGATAGAAGTTTTAATTCTCATTGAATATATTAGTTCTTATTCGGGAATTTACTTGCAAATTTATATTGTAATTATTCCAACTTGCTATGATAAAGTGGAATATCCAAATAATTTAAATAATGATCTCCAGTAAATATATACTTCCCACAAATTTAATAATCCAGTACTTATTGAAATAGGTAGGGAATATCTCGAATGGTATCTATACTATACTCTCCTATTCGGAAATTGCTTACGCTGTAGGGGAAAGAAAAATAACATGAGAGTCATCGACTGCACTGAGAAATGTTATTGGACAAAAGTGACTAGCAGACATAAAATTAGAAGAATCAGCAATTACCTCACTTATTTTTTTTATATCAAAGTTTCAGTTTATCTTGTTAAAAATATTATATGCTAAAAACGCTATTCAAAATAATTTTTTGCATTTCTTTTGGTCAGACTTTTATAGGTTGTGAGAATGCCAATTATGAAGTAAAGAGTGAGGATATTCGGCCAGCATCAGAATACGAGGAAGCGAAATGGGAAAAAGTTACAAGATTGAGCCTAGGAATTATAGGTTATGATCCAGTAGATACTTTAATTAAAAATGATTGCAAAGGCTGGGGTTTTGAGGAATGGTGTAATGTTCTTGATAAGAAGGTAAATATTGCAGGTAAATTTAATAGGTTTGGAACCTACTTCGAAGATGGAATTGTATCACCTGGAATTGATGCAACGGATTGGAATATTATTGTAGAATTATTTAATGAATATACTTCTACATATGATGCAGTTAGGCAGTCATCAAATATTACTTTCTCAGATTGGTTTGGTTGTATTGATGTTGATAAGCCTTGTGGTTCACCTTATAATGCATCAAAATGTATGTTTGCTGAAATTGCACCGACAGGAGAATTGCTTTTAGATGGAAGATGGTTTCCAATTAGTGAAAATAACCATTGCGTTGAGGGAACATACTTGAAAAAAAATGATACTGTAGGTGTTTTTGGTTGCTTTGTCTTAGATGAGGCACATGGAAATCAACCGGAGATTCATCCGGCTCAACAAATTTGGTTTAGAAATAAAACAGAAACAGATGCTAAAAAACAAAAGTATTGGTTGATGTTTATACAAGATGGGTCTGACCGATATGAAGATTGGGTAGCATCCCCTCTGTATGGTCAATTTCGTATTGCATTTAAAGTGTATCCAGTAAAAATTAAACAAGATTTATATACTCCACTAATTTTAAATATACAGGTTGCTTATAATTCAGATTTTATTTCAAGTAGTTCAGAGCTTCCATTAGCATTTAATGATTGTGATGATAGTAATATACATTCGCTAGTTATTGATGGTGATAAAATCATAACTGTAAATGAACCATCCCAGTTTGATTCCAAAATTGGAATCCAGTTTTCAGATATTCGAATGCTGAAAGACGGATCAGTGATTGGATACATTGACATAACGATGGTAATTGGCGACGTAGAAACTAATGAATTCGGAGCCAGCGTGCTTGATTTAGAAATTATACAACCAATGAATACTCTTTTTCAAGAAATTCAAGATCTTCCAGCTCATCAATAATTATGCATTTATTATTGCAAATTTTGATAAAAGCCAGGTTTCTGTAGTAGTTGATTTTATTTCCTTCGACCTCCGATTTTTTTATTCCGAAAAAATAACTGCAAAAAAGTAACCATCAGGGTGAGTATTTTTTAAAATACTAATCATTTTTACTAAGTTCATTTTGCCTTTAAATTAATGGAGGTGATTTTTTGAAAACAGGATTTATATAAAATAATTTCTTTTAGTAAAGCGTAAGTAATGTGATAATATTTTGTTTTTATATATTGATGATAAGTGTTGTTCCTCAGCATTTCATATTTGGGTTTCTGCTTCTCTTACCAAAATAGTTATTGTGTCTAATGTTATGATATGTTGTTAATTGAAAACATCATAAAGCCCCCAATACGTAAATAGAATTATTAATGTTAAGAAGATTAAGTTGTTAATTGTAAATAGCCATATAGATAAATTTCTCCAGGCATTTTCAGTAAATACTTTTCTATTGATTAGCAGCAATGGAATTATCAATAACAAAGTCAAGAACGGGATATAAGCAGCAAAGTCTAGCATAGAGAAATAATAGCCTTTGTAAGGAGCAGGGAAATAAAAGATATTAATTTCTCGTGCTAATACAAAAATATAATACATCATAATTAAGCACATAGAAGATAACAGTAATTTATAGGGTGCATATTTTATTTTTCTGTTTCTGATATAACTTACAAAGAAATAAATTGTAGAAATCAGGAATATCAATATACAGAAACGCATAAATAAATTAATGGAAGCGCTATTCATTGGTGTCTTGAAGTCAAGTAATTTTTGATACTCTGCGTTTGCTGGAAATAAGGATGGTATTTCAAATGAATGATTGCCTTTTGCAAGCTCTTCCTTTAAATTAAATGCAACCACGTTGTTGTAGTCATGGTAAAAGTATAAGTTCACTATGCCTTTGTTTAAGTCATAAATTGAAGTAAGTAAAGTGCCATCACCAATTTTATTTCGGCAAACATGCATGGTGTCTGAAAGTGCTGTGCAAAAAGCAATTGAAGTATCAATTTTGTTATTTAAAAATGTTGTTCCATTTATGTAACGCTGTTGTTTAATTGTTCTAAAGTCAGTGATAGTTGAAGGACAAAAGTTTGCGAGAACATACTTGTTTTCATTACCCAAAGTCATTGTGTATGGTTCAACTATAAGATATTGTCCAGACTTGTCAGTGTAAATAAATACATCATTGGAAAGTGAGCTTTGGTCATACTGTTCAATATATGCTTTTACTTCCTCTACAGTTTTACAGTTATGCAAAATGTCTTTGAGATAAAAAGATCTGCTGCTTATTTGTATTTTATTTGGTGATGCTTTTCCGTTTTCAGGAGTTGCCGTTGCAAGTGTGCCGAATGAAAGTCCAAATTCATTCATTCCTGATTGTGGTGTAAGGTCGTTCCCACCCTGATAATTTGCACCTGAAAAGACGGCACCATATCCATTTGTTTCAAACCAAATTCGGGGATGCTCGAACCATGTATCGTAATTCATTCCATACATAGTTGAGCCGTTTACTGTTACTTTATATGTGCTGCATGGAAATCCAATATCAATTGATAAAAACAAGATGAGTATTACAGAAAGGGTTTTTATTAACTTCGGTTTTGTCATTATCAATAACTATAGTTGTCGATTTCGTCTAACGGATTGGGTAGAATATAATTGTTAAAAGTTCAAAGTTAGAACAGTCCACCTAGCATCATATCATTTAAAAAAAATCAAATTAATTCTCAATTAATTCACCTATTGAACTTTTGCATCGTTGCAATACGAGACTAGATGATTACTAATGCAGAAATTATTTACAGAGAGGGACATAATAATATTTTTTATCCTGAGTCTAACAACATTCACAATGGCATTCATTGTTGTTAATTGGTAAAGGAATTATCTAAAGTAACCACAAAAAAAAACACCCGCAAAGCGAGTGTTTTTTTATAAGGATTGAATATGCCTTAATAAGGTTTGTTTTTTGTTTCAACCGGTTGTTTGAAATTTTCTTGTTTCACCATACCTTGTTTTCCAAGATATGTCCAAACGATTGCTTTTGAATATTGATCGAACACTTTATTTACTTCTTTTAATGTAGTTTCATTTACATCTTTAGTAAAGTTGTCCATCATTTCCCAGCCGCCTGCCATTTCACTTACACCCAATGCATTCGCCTGGTTTGCGGTGGTTTCTAGAGTAAGATAGTATTGTGTTAAAAAAGTTTCTCTCGTATCTGTTAATTCTTCTTCTGAGAAACCTTCTTTCTTTATTTTATTTATTTCATCCACCATCACCTGCATACTTTGTTCAGGATCTGTTGTTGAAATATAAATCACACTGTAAGGATTAAATACTGCTGCCTGCGCATAGAATGCAGCGGGTGCATAAGATAAACTTCTCTTAGTACGCAATTCAGTAAAATAACGATCACCTAAAATATTCATTGCAATACGCATTGCTACACCTTCTTTTGTATTTAACATCGGGGCACTCATTACACCACGAATATAATTTGTTGCAATATCTCTGTCTTCAATAAATACTTTTCCTTCAGTAAGAATAGTTTGTTGCTCTCTTGCAGTGGTAGTACCTTGTGGTAATTTCGCAAGACTTTCTTTTATAGCTTTTGTAATTTCTGCTTCTGTAATATTTCCTACTACAACAATAAAAGTTCTTTTCTTCACAATTATCTGCGAATAATATTTCTGCACCTGATCTAATGTCAATGCATTTAAACTTTCTGCAGTACCATTTGGTTCTTTACGATAATTGGAATTAGGAAATGCATTGCGACGTGAAATCAATGCGAGATGTCCATCAGGATCTGATTCATTTGATTTTGCACCTGCAACTAATTGTTGTTGAAGAATAGTAAATTCATCTTTACTTAATGCAGGATTCATCACCGCATCTGCAAATAAATTCCATGACTTATCCCAAAATGCTTTTATACATGTCATGCTGATAAATCCATAATCCAAATTTGTTGCAGCACTGAATGATGTACCTATTTTTTCTGATTCTGTTTTGAAATCTAATTTTGATAAATTTTTTGTGCCACCATCTATCATCAGACTTAAAGTCATGTTTTCAATACCTTCTAATTTATCATCGTAATTAGCGGTACCGCCTTCAATAAACATGCGTACACTGATTACTTCTTTAGGTGTAGTTTTCAGAATCACTTTTATACCATCAATATTTAATTCTTTGGTAGTGTTATCCGCAAACGTTAAACACGTAGTTGCAATAAAAGCAAGCAAAAGTGTTCCGGTTTTTAATATTATATTTTTCATATTTGAATTTTAATGTTGGTGATTAATTATTTCGCAATTTCAAATCCCATCTCTTTCAAAACAGGCATATCTTTCATAGAAGGATTTACCATTAAACCGGCAACATAAGGTTTGTCAACTATATATTTATTTACATAATTGGTTATATCCTGGCGAGTTACTTTTTGAAGATTGGCAACATAATTTGTGTAGTAATCTATAGTTGCACTTGCCCACCAATACGTTACCAAATGTACAAATTCACTTGTACTTTCTTTGCCATAGGCATCATCAATTGCCAATAAATTTTTTGCTGTTTCTAATTGTTCATCTGTATAATAATCCGGCTTTGTCCAATTAAGAACATTTTCCCAAAGCTTATCATAAGCCTCTTGAATTTTCATAGGATTAGGCACTAAAATAATTTGTATCGGGCCTGTATATTTTTCTGTTTGATAACTTACGTTTACTTGAAACGCTAATCCACTTTCAATTAAATCTCTTTGTAATTGTGAATTTGCTTGTTGTAAAATATAAGAAAACACATCAGCTGCATAAGTTGCTTTAATATCATTGCGAGTATCAGGACCATGAAAACCAATAATAAAAAGTGGTACTTGTGCATTTGCATTAGTTGCCATGAATTTTGTAATTCCGGTTAACGGTTTTACTTCAGGTATTGGCCATTTTACAAATGGATCGAAATCCGCCGGAACCCAATCGCCATATATTTTTTCTATCAAAGGAAATACAGCATTGTGATCTACATCACCGGCAACTACCAGCATACTATTATTTGGATAATAATATTTTTGTTGAATGGTGCGCATTTTTTCTGTTGTAGCAGTAAGAATTACATCATGCAAACCAATGGGATTTTTTCTGTAATAATTAGCACCCCAAAATTTACGGCTAAATTCTTCAAACAAGAAGTAATATGGATTCGATTCTGCTCTTTGGAATTCACCATCAACTACAGGATTTTCATTTTTCATTTCTTGTTCCAAAAACATCGGATAGCGAATTGCTGAATTCATAAATTCTAATCCTTCAGTAAGTTTCCCATTACTTAAAGTGATATAATAATTCACACGTTCGTTAGAAGTTGTTCCATTAAAAGATATTCCCAACTCATTGATACGCTTCAGAAATTCTTCTTGTGAAGGGATGTCCTTATTTGCTTTAAAGAACATGTGTTCGTACAAGTGAGATAATCCATTAAACGCACTATCTTCTGTATAGGCGCCATTTTTAACCACCATTTCAATAGTGGCAAGAGGAACAGTATTATCTTCAATCACCAGCATTTGCAGGCCATTGGGTAATTCTTTGAAGAAGAAATTAGAGGGTAATTTATCCTGCGCAAAACTTTGTAATGCAATTGCGGAGATAAAAAGTAATACATAAATTTTTTTCATGTTCATTTTTTTAAATTAGTGTGTAAAGATAATAATTGAGAGGCAGGGGAATAAATCAATGTGGTTAAACTGTGTTAATGCATTTAAAACCTGATGCTAACATTTTGTTTGGTAAGTAATTCCTTTTGTGTAAAAACAATGCCTTTATAAAAGAGATCAACGGTTAATCGTGATTGCGGATGATGCTTAATTTCATTCCATGCCTGTTCCATTTCACTGCTCCAATGAATATCATCTAAAATCAAAATGCAATTTTCATTTGCACTTTCTAAACATGTATTAAAATAATCTAGAGTGGGTTTCATACGATGATTGCCATCTATATACACTAAATCAGGATGATAAGATTCTGATAACAATTGCGGTAATGTATCCGAAAAATTTCCGGTTATTAATTGGATATTCTCTGTATGTGTTTGTTCAAATACTTGATGGGCAATATGGGAAATCGCTTTACTTCCCTCTAAAGTAGTGACGGTACTTGTTGATTTTGCCTTTGCTAAATACAAAGCACTTATACCGAGTGATGTTCCTAATTCCAAAATATGATGTGGTGAATAATGATTTACTATTCGAAATAATAACTTGCCAAATTTTTCATTGGTCAAACTTGTCTTTGCTATATCGCTGATTTTTCTTTTTGTTGCATGTAATTTTTTTGAGCCTGCTCCTAAATCCTCAATTTCAATTACAGATGTATTCTTTAATAAATGTTTACGTACAGCTTCTATCTCACCAAATGCATTGAAATATCTGTTATCATTTAATACATGAGTTATAAAATCGAATAGGAAAGGAGAGTGCACACCATAGGATGTAAGTGATTGATTGAAATATTTGATATATGCTTTTGTCTGCACTAATTTGCTCATGCAGCGAAATTATAATAAGTAACCATAGTATTTCATGGTATAGAGAATTACATTTATAATTACCTGCATCTTGTTTACAACTTGCTTGATAAATATTTTTGTGTGACGTTACTTTGCAAAAAAAATATTCTATGAAACACCATTTTTTAATTGCATTATTTTTAGTTACTTCAATTACATTATCTGCGCAATCATGGCATGTAGGCACAAACCTCGGAGTGAATAGTGTTTGGATTTTAAATCAAAATAATTACGGTTTCTCCGAATTGGATTATGAATATAAATTTGGAGGCTTTGGAGGGCTTGCTGGGGGATATAATTTCAATGCGCATTCCGGTATACAATTAGAAATTGATTTTGTTGGAATGGGTCAGGATTATTATGGTAAAGTATGGGATTTTGGTCCTACAAATAATGCGGGGGATGATGTGAGAGTAGCTACTTATCGCTATGTAGATTTAAATTATTTGCAGATACCTGTTATGTATCGTTTTACCTCTAATAGAAACAAGAGTGAAAAGATTGCTTTTCATGCAATGATAGGTCCTTCGTTTGGTTTCTTATTATCTGCAAGTCAATCTTATGAAGCGGATGTAAAGGATGATGGAGTTCTGGTGGATATTCCTTTGGAACTAATTGCACAGGCAATACCGGCGTTTGCAACAACTCCCGAATCGGAAGATGCAAAAGCATTTTTTAATAATATGGATATGGGCGTGCAATTAGATCTTGGTGTAGATATTTTTGTGAATGATAATTTATATGTTACCCCTGCTATAAAAATGTATTACGGATTAAGTGATAATAATGCAGAAGAAACACGTTTTCGTGATGATTATGAAGCTTCACATAATTTCTTTTTTGGATTAAATGTGGGCATTCATTATTTCCGTGAGAAATAATTATTAAATTCAGATATTACTTATCAATGCATTCCAAACAGGATCTTCACCGGGTAATGCTTTTATATAAATATCTACTTTACTTATTGGATGTTTGAAACTTATGCTATACGCATGTAAATGAATGGAGCCATCCGGATTTGATCTGGAAAAACCATATTTTAGATCACCTTTTATAGCACAACCAATATGTGCTAACTGTGCACGAATCTGGTGATGTCGACCGGTTTCTAATTCTACTTCCAACAAATGATAAGTGTCGCTGCTTGCAATGTGTTTGTAATGTAAAACTGCTTGCTTTGCATTTGCTTTATCTTTTGAAACAATAAAAGATTTATTTTTTTTTTCGTCTTTCAATAAATAATCTTCAAGTGTATCTTCTGTCTTAAGTGGTGCATTTTTTACTACTGCCCAATAGATTTTTTTAAAAGCTCTTGTCTTAATTATTTCCGACATTCTTGCGGAAGCTTTGCTCGTTTTTGCAAATAGCATGACACCACTAACCGGCCGGTCGAGACGATGAATTAATCCCAGATAAACATTACCGGGTTTGTTGTATTTTAATTTTAGATACGCTTTTATTTTTTCGTTAATTGGTATGTCGCCGGTTTTATCACTTTGCGAAATATCACCAGATTTTTTTAATACAGCAATTAAATGATTGTCTTCAAATAGAACGGTGTTCTCCATTACAATGCGTTTAGTTCTGCCTGTAATTTTTTTGGTAAACCATTTACAATTAATTGATAGGAGATATCTATTAATCGCAACAATTCTTTTTTTGCAATACTACCATCCACAAGCACTGTATTCCAATGATTTTTATTCATGTGATAGCCGGGTGTAATTGCCGGATGTTTAGATCGCAATTCTTCTATTTCTTCACTGGTGTATTTTAGATTTATGCTGAATGTTTCGCTATCCAATCCTGTAAGGGCAAATATTTTCCCCATTACTTTAAACACCAGCGTATCCGGACCAAAGGGTAATTCTTCAGTAGCACCCGGCATTGCCAGGCAATAATTTCTAAACTCTTCCAGATTCAGCATACTTGTAAAAATAACACTACCCAACAGCAATAAAAAAAGACGCCGTTAAGCGCCTTTTAAATATTTTAAATAATTGAATTTATTGTTTGATAAAACTTCTGCTTGATGAGAAATGATTTCCAATAATTCTTATTGAATAATATCCTGATGGTAATCCCATCACCGGTAATGAAGATTGATTAATCATACCCGGAGTGAATTTAACAGCATCAGTATAAACTACTTCGCCAAGCATATTTACAATTTGAATATCAGCCTCAGTATCTTCTGAAATATTAAAGGTGATATTTAACCAATCCATTGCAGGATTTGGATACACTTCTATCCATGCATTGTTATCCATATTATTTACTGCAAGAGTTCCGGATGCAATATTGATATTATCCAAATACATATTGTTTTCCCATTGACAAACAGCTCTGAATTTTACTACTAATTTATCTCCCACATATGGCGTCAGGCTCACACCTTCTGTACGCCATTGATCTTGAGATGGAATAAATGCAGATCCTATGGAAGGAGCAGTATTTAATTCGGGGAATGATTTATAATAAATACTTGTCCATGTAACACCACAATCAGAACTCACTAATACTTGTAATGAATCTGAATATTCACCATCGGGAGAATAGTTGGCGTAAGCAACATCAAAATTTAAATACGCTGCAGTAACTCCTGACATATTATATGCAGGCATTGATAATTCATCAACGGCACCGTAGGCAGAATAATCATAATAATTCATAAATACAGATGCTGACCCTGTTTTTGCGGCAGCAGTAGTTCTTTCCCAAGTATAAGTGCCATCAGGATTTGTAACTGTATATCCGGTGTAAGGGAATCCGGTAGTTTCGAAACCTTGAATTAAAGGAAGTGTAAGTCCGAATGTATTTATAAAGAAACTTCCACTGATAAAATTATTTACGATGTTCTCATCTGTAAAGCCACTTGGATTTTGAACTGTAATAGAAAGTGTATGCGCACCATCACCCAAAGAAATACTTGGCAATGTAACTTCTTCTGCTTCGTAAGTTCCTAGTAAACCTGTCCAGTAATAAGTAGTAGCTGTGGCTCCATCCACAGAATATAAAATTTCGCAACTTGTCATATCAGCAAATCCAATATTTCTAATTTCGATAACCGGATTAAAAGTGGAATAACAATAAGTGCCCACAGGAGTAATTATTTGTACTGCTTGCACATCATAATCATAAGCAACGCATTTAAGTGAATTACCCAAATCATATCTTGCGCCACCGGGTGCAAATAATGCTTGTGCTCTTGATTTCTGATCTTCAGTAAACATATTATAACACGCATCATCGGTATAGTCCATAAAGTTTTGGAATTGTACAGATTCACTGCAATCGTCTGCTAATGGATAAGTAGGACAACCATAATTTTCACCTGCCTGATTTGGAGTGTCATCACAAAAATCTGAGCCACCGCATCCACCACCATCATCACCCCAAATGTGTAATAAGTTTAACCAATGCCCTACTTCATGAGAAGCTGTTCTTCCAAGATTATAAGGTGCTATCACAGTGCCTTCAGTTCCAAAGGCTGTATAATTTACTACTACTCCATCGGTAGCATCTGCGCCTCCGGGAAATTGCGCATAACCTAATAATGAGGAACCGAGATCACCACACCAAAGATTTAAATATTCATCTGCAGGCCATGCATCGGAACCGCCACTTGCAGTATATTTTATATCATCACTGGTGCTGAAACTAGGTACTGCTGTTGAAACACGCACAATACCGTTAGTAGGATTTCCCTCAGGGTCAACCGTAGCAATGCAAAATTCAATTTCTAAATCTGAGGCAACGGAAGCAAATTCTGCCGGTGTTTCTGAAGCATCGGGATTTAATCTTCTAAAGTCGAGATTCAATGCCTCTATTTGTGAATAAGCTTGTTCATCGGTAATATTTTCAGTAGCATTTTTATATACTACATGTATTACACAAGGTATCACTATTACCTCGCCGCTTCTTCCTGCACCGGTATTATTTTGCTTGGCTAAATACTTTGCAGTAAAATCTTCAATTGATTTCCGGTTAGCGGCATAAATAGGATCTGTTGCTAATAGGTAATTATCTCTTTCTGTATTACCGCATTTTAAAGTGTCCTGGGCAAATGCCAATGAGGAGGAAGCGATAATTGCCAATACCAATAGTAATTTTTTCATATTGTGAAACTGTGTATTTTAAGTGTTCAAAGTTAAATGTTTAGCCCGAGCAAATTATTAGTATAGAATTATTGAAATGTTGAAAGCGGATTTATGACATTATTTTGAAAAGATTTAAATGTAAAAATGTCAAATAATTCTTCACAAATAATTATACAGCAGTAACCTTACGCAAATAAAAATATCCTAAAAGTCCACCAATGGTTGATGCTGCAAGTACTCCTAATTTCGCTTCAAAAATATATTCCGGATTTTGAAAAGCTAATTCAGTAATAAATAAGGACATTGTAAAACCAACTGAGGCTAACAATGAAGCGCCGATTATCATTTTAAAATTTGTACCCGTGGGTAATGAAGCTATTTTAAAATGAATAGCGAGTTTACTCAACAGCAACACACCAATTGTTTTTCCAAACAGTAAACCAAACATAACTCCAAGCGCCACATTACTGGTTAAGCTGGATAGCACATCTCCTGAAAGAGTAATCCCTGCATTTGCAAAAGCAAATATGGGCATTACAAAGTATGCTACAATTGGATGTAATCCGTGCTCGAGTCTTTGTAATGGTGTAAGTGCTGCTTTGGTATGCGTTACAATTTCTTCTAAAATATTAAATTGTTCCTTGGTAACTAAGCTATTATTATTAGGATCGGCAGATTCAAATTGGCGATTTAGTTGATTTAATTTAGAAACGTATTGACGCTCATTCACCTTTACATTTGCAGGAATAGTTAATGCTGCTAATACACCTGCAATGGTAGCATGCACACCTGAAAGTAAGAATGCAAGCCATACACCACCAATGCCAATGATACCATAGAATAATGCTTTTCTAACTCCCATATAATTGCCCGCAATTAATATTACAAGAAATAATAAACCATAAGCTAAGGAGCTAATAGAAATATCTGATGAATAAAAGAAAGCAATTACAAGCACAGCACCTAAATCATCTGCAATAGCAAGTGCTGTTAAAAATATTTTTAAAGAAGTGGGTATTCTATCGCCCAATAAATATAAAATGCCAAGTGCAAAAGCAATATCTGTTGCCATTGGAATTCCCCAACCACCGGAGGAATCAGTATTTAAATTAAATAACGCATATATCAATGCCGGAAAAACCATTCCTCCCACCGCAGCTATAATAGGCAACATCGCATCTTTTGGATTTGATAATTCACCCGCCATAATTTCCCGTTTCAACTCCAGACCTACTACGAAAAAGAATATTGACATTAATCCGTCATTGATCCAGTGATGCAGATTTTTTGAGATAGCGTAAGGTTCAAAACCAATGGTAAATTTGATTTCCCATAAATTATGATACATGTGTGAAGTGGCAGGAATATTTGCCATAACAATAGCACTCAATGCTGAAATAAAAAGCAAAATTCCCGAGGTAGCAGATTTTGAAATGTAGTTATTTAAGGGTTGTAATACACGATCTATAGGTGTTCTTTTCATACAAGTATTAAGATTGAAATGGGATTAAAGATAATCGGACAATGGAAAATTAAAGGAATTACTCCTTTTTCATATGAACAAAAATCGCACTTTCTTATTTTTAATACCTTTGTAGTTCGAAGAAAAATTACGATGACATCATTATCCGATCCTTATCCTGAATCTACGGCATGGGCAAGCATGCATTTTTTTTTACTTATATTTTTTCAAATTAAATAGCTTAGTCTTTAAATTATGATCTCTGAGTTATTAATAATATTTGTGCTGGTGTTGATTAACGGCTTATTTGCAATGGCAGAAATTGCTATGGTATCTGTGCGTAGATCGAAATTGGAATCAGCGGTAAAGCGTGGCGATATCAAAGCAAAACTTGCACTTGCTATTCACAACGATCCACCAAAATTTTTATCTACTGTGCAGGTGGGTATCACACTCATCAGTATTTTGTTGGGAGTGTTTTCGGGTGAAAAAGTAAAAGAATTTTTTACTGGACTGTTTGTGCAAATAGAATTTTTAGCACCTTACGCCGCAAATATTAGTTTAACGATAGTTATCATATTAATTACTGCATTGACATTAATTGTGGGAGAACTTATTCCTAAGCGCATTGGTATGGCCAATCCGGAACCTATTGCGATTTATTTGGCCGCACCAATGACTTTTTTGTCAACAATTGCCAAACCATTTATCTGGTTTTTAACGAGTTCATCCGGTGCAATTATTAAATTATTTGGTATAAAATCCGTGAGCGATGATAAGGTAACGGAAGAAGAGATTAAAGCCATAATTCAAGAAGGCACTGAAACAGGTGCAATAGAAGAAATCGAGCAGGATATTGTAGAACGTGTATTTCATTTAAGTGATAGAAAAGTTTCATCGCTGATGACACATCATAGCGATATTGTATGGTTGGATATTAATGCATCTGTTGAAAAAACCATGGAGACTATTAAATCTGAAGTGCATAGCGTGTATCCCGTTTGCGATGGTGATTTGGATGAAACAAAAGGTATTGTCTATATAAAGCATTTGTTTCTTGCCAGTGCTACTAATCAGATTGAAGGATTAAAAAATTATATCAATCCAGTGTTATTTCTTCCCGAAAATAATACAGCCTATTCTGCATTGGAAAAATTTCGTGTTTCTCAAATTCATTATGCATTGGTTATTGATGAATATGGTTCTGTGCAAGGGTTAGTAACTATTAATGATATATTGGAAGCAATCGTAGGTGAATTTGATGAATTAAATTTACCCGGCACCACAATACTCGATAGGGGAGATGGTTCTTATCTGGTGGATGCAGGTATGCCCTTTTATGATTTTCTACATTATTTTGAAATTGAAGAATTTGAAAAGTTGGATGATCAGGAATTTAATACCGTTGCCGGATTTATAATTAATGCATTGGATCGTTTGCCTACAGAAGGAGAAAAAATTGATTGGAAAGAATTTGAATTTGAAGTGGTGGATATGGATGCTACTCGTATTGATAAAGTAATTTTTAAAACTAAAACGGAAATAAATGATATTGATAGCTGATAGTGGCAGCACTCGCACGCAATGGGCAGTGATTGATAAGAATGGAAGGCGATTGGATGATTTTCTTACACAGGGATTTAATCCAAACTTAGTTACAACTAAACAGATTATTCATGAACTCAATCAAGTGGACACTATACAACAAATAAAAAATGATGTTCATGATGTTTATTATTATGGAGCAGGGTGTGCGGATAAAAAGCTAAACGGTATAATAAGTTCTGCGATAACCCATATTTTTCCCGATACAAAAGTGCATGTGAATAATGATTTATATGCGGCTGTTTATGCTACCACGCCCGCTAACCCGGGTATAGTTTGCATATTAGGCACAGGTTCTAATTCATGTTATTTTGATGGCACTAAAATTTTAAATGATGATTTTAGTTTGGGATTTATTTTGGGTGATGAGGGAAGTGGGTCTTATCTCGGCAAAAAATTAGTGCGTGATTTCTTTTACAATAAATTACCGAAGGATTTACATGAAGCTTTTGAAAATGAATATCAACCTGTAAGAAGACAGGTGATAGAACAAGTATATCGTTTGCCTCGTCCGAATTTATTTCTTGCCTCTTATTCTGAATTTATTTTAAGGCATGTTACTCATCCTTATCTACGCAAAATGATTTCAGATGGCTTTAATGAATTTATAGAATGTTTTGTTTGTCGTTTCGATAATTATAAAACTACACCTGTTCATTTTGTAGGATCTGTTGGTTATTATTTTTCTGATATACTTATTGAGTCGATTAAAAAATATGATATTCAGGCACAACTGATTGTAAGAACACCCATTGATGAATTAGTAAATTATCACCGTAGAAAAATTGCGTAAAAAATGTTAGCAAAAAAAGCATTTGTAAATACAGAATCTTACCGCAAATTACAATTGCATTTTACGGAAATTAATCAATACAATCTCAAACAACTATTTCAAAAAGATCCGGAAAGAGCTTCTGGATTTACCATTCATTTTAATGATATCATTTTTGATTTTTCAAAAAATAGAATCAATAAAAATATATTCGATTTGCTATGTCATATGGCAGATGAATGTGAGTTGTCGAAAGCAATTGAACTGATGTTTAATGGCGCAATTATAAATGAAAAAGAAAATCGTGCGGTGCTACATACTGCATTACGCAATATGTCGGATGCACCGGTATTTACTAATGGAGAAGATGTAATGCCGGATGTGAAAAAGGTGAGAGCTCATATGAAAGATTTTTGCAACAAAGTGCATTCGGGTGAGTGGAAAGGATATTCAAATAAAAAAATTACAGACATTGTAAATATTGGAATCGGTGGTTCGGATCTCGGTCCTGCAATGGTGGTGGATGCACTTGCTTATTATAAATTGCCCGACTTTAATTTCCATTTTGTTTCTAATGTGGATGCAACACATATAATAGAATCATTGAAATTATTAAATCCGGAAACTACGTTATTTCTTATTGCTTCAAAAACATTTACTACACAAGAAACTATGACCAATGCACAAACTGCAAAGGAATGGTTTCTGAAATCAGCACAACAAGAAAAATATGTAGCAAAACATTTTGTTGCACTTTCTACAGCGAAAAAGGAAGTGTTAGAATTTGGAATTGATGCAGAAAACATGTTTGAATTCTGGGATTGGGTTGGAGGCAGATATTCGTTATGGAGTGCCATTGGTTTAAGCATTGCACTTGCAATTGGTTATGATAATTTCGAAGAATTATTGCAAGGGGCTTATGAAACAGATATACATTTTCGCACTGCCCCATTTCAAAAAAATATTCCTGTAATAATGGGTTTGATTGGAATGTGGTATATTAATTTTTATAAGACTTCTACTTACGCAATACTTCCATATGATCAGTATTTACACCGCTTCCCTGCATATATGCAACAAACAGATATGGAGAGTAATGGTAAATCGATTGATCGCAATGGGAAGAAGGTTATGTACAATACAGGCCCTGTTGTTTGGGGTGAAGCCGGTACAAATGGACAACATGCATTTTATCAATTAATACATCAGGGCACAGTATTAATTCCATGTGATTTTATTGTTCCTGCAAATTCTTTAAATGAAACAGGTGATCATCATTTAAAATTATTGTCCCATTGTTTTGCACAGAGTGAGGCGTTGATGAATGGCAAAACAAAAGAGGAAGTGATTGCACAATTAAAATCGCAAGATAAATCAGAAGAAGAAATTGAAAGCTTAACACCTTTTATGGTATTTGAGGGAAATCGTCCTTCCAATACTTTTTTATTGGATAAAATAACTCCCCACTCTTTAGGAAATTTAATTACAATGTATGAACACAAAATTTTTGTGCAAGGTATATTGTGGAATATTTTTAGTTTCGATCAATGGGGAGTGGAATTAGGAAAAAAATTAGCATTGAAAATTTTACCTGAAATAAATACAGACCAAAATATTACATCGCACGATAGTTCTACAAATGCATTGATTAATGCAGTACATGCATTGCGCAATAAAAATTAAACTACCATTAGGTTGCAACCACGCACATCGGCCGTATCGAAACGACCTGTTACTCCAAATGAATTTTCAGTATATAATATGCCGGTATCTTGTGTTGCAATAAAACTGCATGAGTATTGATTTGCAAGATCTATAATATTTATTAATCCGTTTTTTTGTGTTTCTAAAATTGTAAATGGATCTGTTGTATCCCGAATTAAAATGCGCATCCATGGTGGTGTAAAAAAAATACCATTTCCTGTACTATATGCTTGTGATAATAATTCAGTCATACCATATTCTGAATGAATAGTTTTTAATTGAAAAGCATGCATTAAAATTTTGTGTAATTCATTGCGTGTAATTTCTTTTCTGCGTCCTTTCATTCCACCGGTTTCCATAATTATAGTTTGCGCTAATGCCATTGGAAATTTTTCGGCAAAATCCAGTAATGCAAAACTGACACCTATCAATAATGTCTTTATTTTTTTAGATTCATTATAACTTATTGCATCTGCTAATTCCTGTTGATTATTCAAATAGAATCCATTGTTGCTATTGCCACTTAATTCCATTAAATAATTGCACATATAAATCAGCGAGGCATTGTTGCGCTCTATGTATGAAGGTAATAAGGCAAGTATGCAATAGTCTTTTGGATTTCCGTAAAATTTTTTAAATGTTTGCAAAATACTCTGCTTATATATTTCAAGATTTGCAACCGGATGTTTTGAAGTAATGCTATCTGTAGTGCCGCTGCTTTCAAATACTATTTCAGGAGTAAAACCATTTGCAATTACCGAATGTGTTTTAAATAATTCCACAGGTAAAAAAGGAATCTGATGCAGTGCCGTAATTTTTTCAGGCTTCACGTCAAGCAGGTGTAAAAAATCACGATATACCGGAACCGCTTTTGCCTGATAATAAAACACCTGAAGTGCTGGTGCTATAAAATTATCAGGTGTAATATTTATAAAATTGTCTAATAGTGGCAACTCTCTCTCCATGTGCTAAAGTTATAATAATGCATTATTTTTGGTGTTATCAAAACTATGATTAAAATATTTTTTTCAGTTGCAATTACTGCCATACTTATTACATCCTGTATTAAGCCACCTGAATATCCTATAGAACCATTTATTCGTTTTGAATCTGTGAACAAAGTAAATTTTATAAAATTTGATCCGGATAGCTTGAAGGTGGATATTTATTTTGAAGATGGTGATGGTGATATTGGCGGATTGGAAATTGATTCATTAAATATGTTTTGGGAAGATAGTCGTGTTCCGGGTTATCGAATCGGTAGTAAAATTCCATTTGTGAATTTAGAGGGAAATCATAAAGCAATCTCAGGAGTAATTCATGCAACCCGAGGAATCTCTACTTGCATTTCTGCAACTGATGTAGATACATTTCATTACTCAATTCAAATAAGAGACAGGGCAGGAAATTGGAGTAATATTATCGAAACTCCGGATTTGTATATCAATTGTGATTAACTGTTGACTTAGAACATTGACTTAGACCATTGACTTAGACCATTGACAATAACTCATTACTGATTACTCATCACTGATTTTTTACTCACCACTCACTACTCACCATTCACCATCCCCTAAAAACTCAGTACTCAATACCCGATACTTATCAATCCGTTCCAAAATTTACAGGTAATTTCTTTTTATAATTCAGGTAGTTTTCGAATTTGCAAAAAGCACCTAAGCAGTATGCAGGTAGAATAATATTCGGATAATTATAATTCAATGGATTTTTATCTTCTAAAAAAAATATTGTGTTTCTATTTTCAGTAGAAATTGCATTGGAAAAATTATAATTGTTAAAGCTCAAATCTATGGATATAGAATCGGAGATTTCCTGATATTGTGCGCTACAAGTAAAGGATGCAAATAGAAAAAATAGAATTATAGGTGTAAATAGTTTCATTTAAATTTATATTCATAACTAACGCCAAAAATCAAATCTAGTGTTGGGCTTGCTTCATAGATTTCCTGATCGGTTATTATATAAATATCAAAAGCATTGTGTTTGTTCAGTTCCCAATCAACACCAACTGAACCTCTGTAAGTGGTGAGATTTATTTCCTCATTATTTTTATTAATAAATAATTCGTAAGATACATAGGGTTTCACATCTTTAAAATAATCAAAACGCATCTTAAAACGATTTCTCCATGCGGATTCCGGAGATCCATATTGCCTCCATTCATATTGCAATTTCGAGCGAACATATAAATCAAAAATCCCCATTCCTTCACGAAAGTTTGCAGATAAAGCAATGCGATTTCTGTATTCTGATGGTAATAATTTCAATCGGTATTCACCAGCCACAGACCACTTTTTTGAGAGGTCGTATTTCAAACCTAATTCTGTAATATAAGCTCTGCGTATTGGAGTTTGTAAATCCTGACGATACATTTCAGAAACAGAAGCTTTTAAATCTTTTGCAATATCAAAGGAAACACCTGCCTGCGTCCATACTCCATAATTAATATCCTGCCCATAAGTGTAAGTACTCAGGAATAGAAAAAATAGAATTATGTGTAATCGTCGTTGCATTGTAATTATGATTTATAATATACACGCAACCTTGCAATATCACGTACGAAATCGGTTTCTACAATATCAAATTCACGTATATCCAATCCTGTTCTGTTACGCAAATCCTCTAACATTTCTACACGATTTTCCGGTTTAATATTTTCAATTTTTTCATAGAGTATAACTCGTTCGTATAATCCTTCCCGATACCACAATCTTTCCAGAATTACTGTAATGCTTATGATAGCCACATTTGTAAATAACAATTCTACAAATGATACTTTCTTAGTGGTTAATGCATTGATTACAGATATGCCGATTACTAAAAATAAATAGGTCATTTCTTTCATCGGAATACTTATCGTTCGATATCGCAGAATAGAAAATACTGCAAACAATCCGAAGGCAAAACCTAAACTGAGTTTTACAGAGTTCATCATATAACAAAGAAAGAATATTAATGTGCTGAACACATAATAAGTAAATACATAATTTTTATTTTTCTTATCACTGCGATATATGAATCGCAACAACAGATAAGTCATCAGCAGATTAAAAAAGAATCTCACAAAGAGATCGATGAAATCATCATCATATAATTTAATATCCATAATCTGAAACGTCTCTGTATCCGTTGATTCTACATCAGTCATGTTAAGTGAATCTAATTCATTCATATACTAATTTATTTTTCTCAATTTTTTGAATAGCAAGATGCTTTGGTTTAAAATGGTTTTGTTTCAATTCAGGATGTAGGTAGGATAGTCCGATACAATATTTGCTGAGGCGCAATTCACGGGAATAATGATTGCGCATTACTTCACGAAATATGGAGCCTGAAGCAGTTCTGTTTTGTTTTAATTCTGCGATGGCAATAGTTTCAAATTTTTTTTCCTGATCCTTATTTTTCAAAATAAGTCCTGTATCAATAGTTGCCCGTTCCTGAAAGTTTTTTTCAACTAATGTGATTCGTTTGAAAGTGATTTCTGTATTTGGAATTAATGTTTTTGGATTGATTGGTGTTTCTTTCAAAATAAAATTTTCAATCTCAGAAGTGATTACCGGTTCAAATTTCTCCAACCGCATTCTCTTTTTTACAGTGCGACCGGTATTGGTTTTAAATTTAATTTCAAAGAAGCATAAGCCGGTATCTGTGTATTGACGAATCCGCATTTTATAGCGATTTAACCGGCCGTTATGATGCTGAAAATAAAATTGAAAATCTTTGGTATCAAAATACAAATTAGCATAGCTGATTAAGCGAATGTTATTTATTTCCAACACAAAGTAATTATCAATAAGATCGCTGAGCACTCCAGAAAGTTGGTTAATGTCGAACAGAAACTTTGTATCCTTTCTGTCTAACAATTCCACTGCATTCATTTCAGGAAGTGTAATGGATTGTAATTGATTTAATATGGATTGTAAATTATTCAATCAGTGTTTTTCAATTGTAATTTCAGGTACTGAAATTTCCTCACCATTTTTTGTAATGCTTACGCTTTCAAGGATTGCTTGAGTTTCACCATCACAAGGAGGGCAATCGGAATACACATAAATGGTATAATCACCCTTCCTTAAAAATTCAAATCTGTAAGAGCCTTCATAACTTGTGCGCACTTCATCACTTTGAAAAGTTTCGTCACCATAAATAATATATACCCTTTCATCGGCAGCATAATATTCATTTACTAAAATTCCTGAGCCGTTATATTCCAAAACTTTTACCTTGCCGATTATGCTTGCAGTGCCGCCTTCGCCTGGCCCAAGATTACAACCGCTGAGAAGAGCTGTAAAACAAATGAATATAAAAGTCCGCAGTAATAATTTTGATTGCATATATGTGTTGATTGACTTTCAAAGTTAATAATACAATCCAATGTTGAAAGAGAAGATAAACGGTTTTAGTTTGGAGTCATATTCACCTGAAGGTCAAACACCAATTCGATTTCATTTTTTACAGAAATAAGACCCAGCATTGCCTTGGGAGGAGAGATGTTATAATTGGTGAGATAGATGGTATGCTTTCCCTGAATTTTATAATTGTTATTCTGCAAATCCATAATTTTAATTGTAAAGGATTCAAAATTCCTTTTTCCAGCAACTGTCATATACACTTCCACTTTGGAGTTTATCCATTTGGATGGTTGCAGTTTTTGAGTGAAGGTAATTTTTTTCAATTCAATATTTATAGTTGGATAAGTATCAGCTTTTAATGTTTTATACATATCACCGTTAATACCAGAGCCTCCACAATCCAATGCTTTTGTTTTTGCTTTTAGCGTATTTTTTTCAAATGAAATTTGTGTTTCAGAACGGTTGATTGGTATTTGAACTCTGTTGTAATATTGATTGCTTTTACACGAAAAGCCAACTACATTCGTGGTACCATCCACTTGAAAATTACTTTCATCTGATAAGTAAAATGTATAAGTGTTAGCTTGGGAAAATAAATGCGTTGCTCCACTTAACAATAGAATCAAAAATAAAATATACCAAGGCGTATTCATGATAAGTGTAAAATTAAAACTCCCGTACTCTTAAAAAAGATACGGGAGTTTATTATTATCAAAATCAAAATCAGAACGCTATAGAGCCACTCAGCATAATGCCATTAAATCCTGCATCACCGCTTAAATCTGTGTCGTCCCAACCATCATAAAATATTGTTCCACTGCTGAAACCAGTATAAGATTGAGTAACATATTCCAATTTGGCAAGAATGTTATCAGTAACAAACCAACCAACAACACCGGCAAAGCGAGTTATATCCTGGTTCTGATCCAGAATTATACCTTCACCTTGATCATTTACTCCACGTTGCTCACTACTTACCATCATATATCGCAACCCAAGATATACATTTTCATTATCGAAGAAACGATAAATAACATCACCACCATATTGACTTACACTGCGGTCTTCCGGATCAATAGCTTCAGTTAATGAACGACCTGATGCAAATTCAATAGTACCGAATATTTCCAATCCGTTGTATTTAAAGAATGGATTGAATTGGAAAGCAGTTACGGCATCTTTAAAGCCGGGATTATATCTTCCTGAGAATGCATTTGCAGTTGCATTTGCAGCAGTGTTTTCCATAACAAGATAATAATCTGAACCACTGCGGTCGCCACCATAAAGTGTGTTTGTAGTTCCGGCTGCAGAACTTGCAGTGGAATACATAGAGCCCGTAATTCTGAAACGCATTGATTCATTAATTTGCTTGTCGTATCCTAGTTTTATAATAATTGCAGGAGACCTTTTATTAGTATCTGCAGAAACAGGATCAATTGCATTTTCTTTAAAAATATTTCCTTTCAATTCGCCTGTGGTTAAACCAAACATTGCAAGCCATCCATTATTCTGATAATATAATTCACCTGCAATTTCTGTAGTAAATGATTCCATGATATTACCTTCAATAAATGGATTTTGCATAGTATAACCAGCATCGCTTCTTCTGAAGTGAGAATCGCCATAGTTAATTTCCATGTGACCTACTTTTAAAGTCATGAATTTATTAAAGAAGTTATCCTGATTTGCAACAAAAGGTAATTTATCAAATTGGATATATCCACCTTTTACCCATGCTTCATTATGGTGACGAGTGGATAGATAAGTTACTAATTCAAGACGTACACCATCTGCTAATTGTACATTTAAATTTAAGTTTGCTTCGGCAAGATTGAAACCGGGAGCTAAGCGATATAAACTACGGTCGTCAACACCGTCAGTATTTCCATCTAAAAAGAAAGAAGTGTCAACAACATTTTCGTGGCTTAATGATTGAAAATTTTGATTAAAGGCACCACCAACCCGCACCTTCACTCCTGTAAAAGGTACCAGATCTTCTTTGGTAGTTTCAAATTTATTTATACCTGCTTTATCATTTTCATGATAGTAATTAATAGTAGGTTGTTGGGCTAATAAAGTGTTACTTATAAAAATAACAACACTCATTAGCATTAGTCTGATTTTGGTTTTATTCGTTCTCATTGTTTTTAATTTTTGGTAATTGTAATGTATTAGATAATTAAGGGTTTAATTTATTGTTATTGATAGGTTACTTTAAAATCAATGCGTACAGGATCTTTCACTTTCATTGTACCCATCATTGCAGTAGGGGGATCAATTCCGTACAAACTCATGTTAAATGATTTATTGCCTTCAAAAGAAATTGTTCCATCGCTGTTCATTATTGCTTTCACATCCAGATCAATTAATTTCGTTACACCATTCATAGATAAATTTCCTTGAGTAGTAAGCCAAAATCCTCCGGCTACTACAGAAACTGATTTTACTTCTGCCAAATCGAAAGTGATATATGGATATTTATCTGCATTAAATGCTTCATGAGTTTTATCATCCATAACACTGCCTTTCGTACTTTTTATGGATTTTACTTCCGCTTTAAAGGTGAGTTGATTAAGTGTGAATTTGGTTTTGCTATCTGTATCAATTGATGCAGAGCCACTCATGGTTTTTACTTCTTCTGACCAGTCGTGGGCATTTGATCCACCTGATATTTTCATGGTGGAACCCGATACTAATTTGTAGGTTTTACTTTGAGCTTGAACTAATGTGCCTGTCATTAAGAGAAATAAAAAGCATCCGATAATTTTAATTGATTTCATTGTTTTGATTTTTAAGTTATTGATCTTTTTAATTTCGAAACAAAATTAAAGGGGAAAGATAGGGCAAAAGTGCAATTAAGTCAAACACGTTATTGACTTTTGTCACCCTTGTTTTCGAACGGGTTTAATAACTAAAGTGGATAAGTGCATCTGTTATTGGCGCAATCATTTTATAAGTAATATCCAGATGTGTAACAAAACGGATTTGATTATTACCTAATGCAAATGCTTTGATGTTTTTTGATTTCAAATAATGAATAAAATCCCTATCTAAAATTGAATCTTGTAATTGAAAGATGATAATATTGGTTTCTACAAGCATTACATTTTTAATGTAGTTTGTCTTAGAAAGTGTTTCTGAAATTATGGATGCATTGCTATGATCTTTTTTCAATCTATCTATATTATTTTCCAATGCATAAATTCCTGCCGCAGCTAAAATTCCTGCTTGGCGCATTCCGCCACCAAATACTTTTCGAATGCGACGTGCTTTAAGAATTGTTTCTGCATTTCCCAATAATAATGCACCAGCAGGACAACCCAAACCTTTGGAAAGACAAATAGTAATCGTGTTAAAATAATTGCCATATTGTTTAGCATCATCACCTGTAAATGTGAGTGCATTAAACACACGGGAACCATCGAGATGCAATGCTAAATTTTCTTTTTTACATAAATCGCTGATTGAATTAATTTGATTTAATGTATAAGTGGAACCTCCGCCTTTATTACAAGAATTTTCAATGCAAACTAATCTGCTTATTGGTTTATGTATATCAATTGGGTTTATACATGTTTTAATTTGATCAGGAGAAAGTATGCCACGTTCTGTATGTATATATTTTATACTGCATCCGGATAAAAAAGCGTAACCACCAACTTCGTATTGATAAATATGAGAAAGCCAATCGCAAATAATTTCATCCATGGGTTGTGTCTGCACTTTCATTGCAATTTGATTGCACATTGTTGCTGTCGGACAAAATAATGCTGCTTCCATTCCAAACATTTCCGCAATCATTTTTTCCAATTGATTAATGGATGGATCTTCGCCAAATACATCATCACCCACAGGTGCATTGCGCATCGCATTTCGCATTTCTTCAGTGGGTGAAGTAACTGTATCGCTTCTTAAATCAATAATCATAATTTAGAAAATATTTGGTCGAAGAATGATTGAAAAATTTCCGGCTTTATAATACCCGGCAAAACAAATCCGAACAGCGCCCCAAAGAGATGTGCATCATGATTTACATTATCCATTTGCCGGCGAGACATATATACTGTGAAAATTAAATACAACACTCCAAATACAACAGGAGGTAACATAATTCCAGGAAGAAATAATAATCCGATTCCACCTTGCCAGGGATTGATAAGAATACCGGCAAATACAATTGCGGAAACAGCACCTGATGCGCCAAGAGATCTATAGGAAGGATCGTTTCTGTGCTTTATATAAGAAGGAATATCTGCTACTATCATTCCGCCAATATAAATTATTAAAAAAATCAATTTAGCTTTTTGATGGAAGTACGCAGGTAATAAATATTTTTCTAAAATATCACCGAACATATACAATACATACATATTAACTGCAAGATGAAGCCAGTCAGCATGCACAAAACCACTAGTAAGAAAGCGATGCCATTCGCCATGTTTTTTTACAAGATATGGATAGAATAAAGATGCCCCTTTCATCACTGCATTATTAAACGCCAGTATAGATGTGATAGCAGTGAGAATAATAATAATTACTGTAATGTTTGTGAATTCCATTTATTGTTATGTATGATGATATGGTTCATTATTAATTATGGTAAATGCTCTGTACAATTGTTCGCAAAAAATTAAGCGTACCATTTGATGTGTGAAGGTAAGTGTTGCGAGGCTACATTTTTCTGGAAATGCATTATATATGGATTTATGAAAACCATAAGCACCACCAATTATAAAAACCAAACTGTTTGTATTACCTACCTGCTTCTGAGCTATAAATTTTGCAAATGTATCGGAAGTATTTTGTTTTCCTGTTGAATCTAAGAGTACTACACTATCGTTAGGGGAGATGTTTTTTAATAGAAGTTCTGCTTCCTTTTTTAACAATGATTCTGTATTTAATGATGCAGCATTTTTTATATCCGGCAATTCTTTAATAATGAATTTACTATATCTATTAATGCGTTGTACATAATCTGTAATTAATGCTATAAGATGTTTATCCTTTGTTTTACCAATTGCTATAAGTGTTATTTGCATGAATAATAATTTTGAATTTACCGGAAAAAATATTTTTACCGCAAAGTGCGCAAAGTTTTTCGCAAAGCACACAAAGTTTTTTAATTCTTTTCTTAGAGTTCTTTGCGGTTATTTTTATTTTTTACCGCAAAGTGCGCAAAGATTTTTTCGCCAAGGACACAAAGTTTTAAATTGGGTACTTTTCCTTAGTGTTCTATGCGGCTATTTTTTTTTACCGTAAATGGCAAAAGCACTTATAAATTATTTACAACTCTTTTTATTCCTTTTTTAAGTAATAAAGTATTGAAGTTTATAATTAATCCAAGTTTAAAGTTTCCAATTTTCATATATGTTAATATTTGAGCTAAATGAATATCGTTTAATGCTTCCAAACTTTTTACTTCAATTACTAATTTTTGTTCAACTAAAATATCTATTCGATATCCAACTTCCAATTTTACTTCTTCAAAAATTAGTGGCAAGGGTTTTTCTTTTTCAGCCAACAAACCTGATTGAATGATTTTATAAAACAAACATTCTTGGTATGCGCTTTCAAGAAGCCCAGGGCCTAATGCATTATGCACTTCGATAGCTAAACCAATTACCTTATTTGATATTTCATTTTCTGTCATGAAGAATAATTTTGATTTTACCGGAAAAAATTTTACCGCAAAGTGCGCAAAGTTTTTCGCAAAACACACAAAATTTATTGATTCTTTTCTTAGTGTCCTTTGTGTTTTATTTTATTTTTTACCGCAAAGAGCGCAAAGTTTTTAATTGGGTTCTTTTCTTAGCGGTCTTTGCGGTTATTTTTATTTTTTACCGCAAAGCACGCAAAGTTTTTTAATTCTTTTCTTAGCGGTCTTTGCGGTTATTTTTTTTTATCATAAAACACACAAAGTTTTTTAATTCTTTTCTTAGTGTACTTTGCGTTTTTTTCCTTAGCGGTCTTTGCGGTTAAATACTACATTGGTCTTTCGTATTGACAACATTCTTCTAAACCCATATACGCTTCTTCAGTTGCACGGGTAGTTTCTGTATCATAACCGGTATTGGATATTAATACATGAATTTGATCAAGCGAATACATTGTAGAATCATATTTCACATTAATCATTTTGCTGTCTTTATTCCAGTCGGAATAATAAATGCCCTCCGTATCCAATGCAGTTTCAATTGTTTTTTTACACATTTCACAATTGCCATACACTTTAAATGTGCTGGATTTTTCTGCATGCGCAGATTTGCAGGATATAAAAGAAATACCTATGAATAAGCTTGCTATTACAGCAAACACATACATCTGAAATTGCTTGTTTTTCATTCAATTACATTTTTATAAAAAACGAAAGACACGATCCCAACGTATTGTTCCGAATCTTTGGAACATTGGTTTTTTACTATCCCAACTCCACCACACCATAGAAGCTTTTCCCACCACATGATCCTCAGGAACAAAGCCCCAAAAACGTGAGTCAAGAGAGCGGTGTCTGTTATCACCCATCATGAAATAATAATTCTGTTTAAAAGTATAAGTTGTAAGTGGAGCACCATCCATCATCGGATCTCCTTTAGAATCAAAGGTTACTATATTATCTTCATAAAATTCAATAATGCGTTGAAAGTATGCATAATTTTCTTTGGTGATTTGTACAGTTGCATCTCGTTTAGGAATATATATCGGACCGAAATCATCAATACTGTTTTTCTGTAAATCTGCATCATGCGGATAATATCTGTTAGGTGAATATTCTCTTTGATCTGCAACATTAAATTTTGATTTTGTAATCACTTCCACCAAATCAACAGAAGGATTATTTTTAAATCTTTCTAATGTTTCTTTATCAATATTTACTATCACAAACATTTGATTATCGGAATACAATCCATTGCGTTCGTAGTCCATTAAATTCACACCTTGTTCTTCTAAAAAATCCGGAGGTACTGTAATGTTTGGTTTAAAAACAATGCGATATGATTTTTGCAAATGTTCGGCTTGAAAAGCTAATTCGCCATTAATATATAAATCTCCATTTACCACTTTTAAAGAATCTCCCGGGACACCCACACAGCGCTTAATATAATTTTCTCTTTTATCAATTGGCCGTGTACCAATCTGATCCGGACGAGGTTTAAACCCAACCGGGTCTGCTCGTTTCATATCGTAATAATCCTGATCGCCAATTGGTTTAAAAATAGTATCCCCTTCAGGAAAATTAAATACAACAATATCATTGCGTTTAATAGATTGAAAACCCATTAATCGCAAATAGGGAAGTTGAATAATTGTAGAATATGCTTTACCACCAATTACCGGCATTGTGTGATGTGCAAAAGGAAATGCAATGGGTGTAATTGGGAATCGTGGACCATAATTTACTTTACTTACAAATAGAAAATCACCTGCTAATAATGTTCCTTCCATCGAAGTAGTTGGAATTGTATATGCTTCAAAAATAAATGTGCGAATAAATGTTGCAGCCACTACTGCAAATGCAATTGCATCTGCCCATTCACGCCAAAAACTTTTCTGGCGATTTTTAAATACTTCAGCAGGTATGCCCACATATTTTGTGTTCGGATCGAAACCTAAAACCGGAAAATAAAATTGAGGGAACATCATAGCAGCAACGCCCGGCCAAAATCCATCTTTGCCAAATGCTTTTACCCATTCTGTTGCCAACAAAAAAACTATTACTGCATTAATTACAGGAATAAATAATAGTATCAACCAGTAGGAAGGTTTGCCTGTAAGTTTAATCATGTACCAGGCATTATAAAAAGGTATCAATCCTTTCCATCCGGGTAAGCCGGCCTTCTCAAACATTTTATACAAACCCACTTCAAGTAAAAGAAAGGACAGGCTAAAGAAAATAACATAGCCGGCACCCATTGAATAATCCATTGGTAAAATTTTTAAGATTTAAAAACTCAGAACAGCCGCCAAAAGTATGGCTTTTTTAAGAATTAACCATTATTAACTACTTAGGCAGATGTGGGTTACGATAGATGTTAATATATAATCTACCCGATTGAAATTTGCGATTGAGTTTCCAATTTTTTTCTAAATATGTCTTTTGTTCCCAGGTAATATTATTCATGATATTGGATTCAATAAAATAATCTCCAACCGGCATTTCGATACTTTCCCAAGCCTGTGCCTTATTTGTGTTTGTCTCTTTTAAATAGGTATATTCTGTTGATTGATAAAAAGGCATACCTGCATAAATAATTTTGGCAGAATCATTTTGTAAAGTAATATTTAAAAATTGCTGTGCCTCCTTTTCTAATGTTTTGAAATAGGGAAGTGATATCACATTGCAATCCCAACTATAACCTGCGGCTTTAATAAATCTATCAGGATAAATATAAAATACACTGCCTGTCATTATTAAAATAATTATTAATAATACCTGAATGCTTTTCTTTTTTGAAAGTGTTGTAATAAAATTTCCGACAATCAATAATCCCATTAAAAAAAGCGGCAGCAGATAGCGTGTTGAAATTGGATTTGTAAATGGTAAAATTGCTAAGCCATAAAAAATAAAAGTAAACATCAGCAACACATAAATTGATTGTAATGCATTGGATGCAGAAATGTTATTACGCATTGCCAAAACAATTATCCAAATACAAATACCACCGAATTCTAATAGTCTGAATACAAAAGCTGCGATATGTATTGGCAAATGATTGATTGAAATAAAAGCACGATGTGCAGACCATATTGTATTGCTGCTTCCCAATATCCATCCTGTTTGTTTGAAGTGATAAACATTCCATAAAATACATGGTAAAGCAGCAACAATATATAATAATATTAATCTCAAACTAATAATTCTTTTTTCTTTTATTCGAAGAAAAATACCCGCAGAAAAAAAGGCTGCAAATAATGGTAAGCCACGCACTGATGTGAGCAGAATGAATGATAGCATGATATAATAAAGCAGATATTTTTTTCTGAGCCAATAATGAATTGCGCCCAAAGTGAAGGCTGTTAACGCAATATCCGGACTCATATAAATTATTTGCGCAAGTGTTACCGGAAATATTAAAAACAGTAAAGCAGCAACATATAATGTGTTATGCTTTAACCACAAACTGCTGATTTGCAAAAAATAGTAATATGCCATACAAGCAAAAGGAAGCATTAACCAATGAGATGCAGCAAGTGATTTCCCAAATACTTTCCAGATGATTGCATGTAATAAAGGTATTAGTGGAGGATGACCTGTATCCACTTCCGTTGCTGTAATAAAAGAATGGAAATCTGATTGATAAATATGTTGAGCAACATAACTTACCAGATGCACATAATCAAATGAAAAGGGAACACTTGTATTCAGCAAAATCCAAATACTATAGTAAATACATCCGGCAACAAACAGCCATGGTTTAATATTGAATTGTGTATTGATTGTTTGCATCACTTTTCAACTGTCAATCCGACAGCGCAATTTCGTAACTTTGCTTTCATTATTAAAATGGAAATGTACGACAGCAATCCGACATTAGAGGGTTTAAAAACCAACAAATTACTATCTGAGGAAAGGCAGGGAGAGGTTTATGCTAATTCCGAAATCAATCCTAACGGTAAGAAATTTTATATAGAAAGCTACGGTTGTCAAATGAATTTCAGCGACAGCGAGATAGTAGCTTCCATACTGCATGAGTCCGGTTATGGTGTAACAGGAAATTTTCTGGAAGCAGATTTAATCCTGATTAATACATGTGCCGTGCGGGATAATGCGGAACAACGGGTGCGCAATCGCCTCAAGGAATTAAAGCAAGTGAAACGCAATAATCCATCTGCATTAATAGGTATGTTGGGCTGCATGGCAGAGCGGCTTAAAGAAAATTTATTGGAAGAAGAAAAATTAGTGGATATAGTTTGCGGCCCCGATGCATATCGTGATTTACCGAAATTATTAGTTTCCGCTAATGAAGGTCAAAAGGCGGTGAATGTGTTGTTGTCTCGTGAAGAAACTTATAGTGATATTAGTCCTTTACGATTGGACTCCAATGGAATTTCTGCATTTATTTCCATTATGCGTGGCTGCGATAATATGTGTTCGTTTTGTGTAGTGCCTTTTACACGAGGAAGAGAAAGGAGTAGAGCCGTTTTTACAATTGTAGCTGAAGCAAGAGATTTATTTGAAAGAGGATACAGAGAAGTTACGCTACTTGGTCAGAATGTAGATTCTTATAAATGGAAAAATCCGGAAACAGAAAACATAGTTTCGTTTGCAGAATTATTGGTAGAAGTGGCGAAGGTTGATCCATTATTGCGTGTGCGCTTTTCTACAAGTCATCCAAAAGATATGACTAATGATGTATTATATGCTATGGCAACACACGATAATATTTGCAATTATATTCATTTGCCAGTGCAATCAGGAAGTTCTGAAGTATTGGAACGTATGAACAGAACATATAATCGTGAATGGTATAAACAACGTATAGAATCTATTCGCAACATTGTTCCTGATTGCGGTATTTCCACGGATGTTATTTCAGGATTTTGTGGTGAAACAGAAGAAGATCATCAAGAAACACTTAGCTTGATGGATTGGGTGAAATATGATATGAGTTATATGTTTTATTACAGTGAAAGACCGGGTACTCTTGCTGCAAGAAAATATGTAGATGATATTCCGGAAGATGTGAAAAAGCGAAGATTGAGTGAGATAATCGCATTGCAAAATTTACATTCCATGGAAAGAAATAATGCGGACATTGGAAAAGTATTTAAAGTATTAGTTGAAAAACCTTCCCGCCGTTCCGATGCAGATAATTGCGGAAGAAGCGACCAGAATAAGATGATAGTTTTTCCGAAAGAAAACAGTTTGCCGGGTGATTATGTTTTTGTAAAAGTTACTACAGCAACATCAGCTACATTAATTGGTAAAATTGTGGAAGGAATCTAAGCATGTCAACAGAAATTCAAAGTATTAAACAGCGATTTGGAATCATTGGAAATAATCCGGGATTAAATTATGCTATCAGTATTGCAGCACGGGTAGCTCCCACAAATCTGAATGTACTTATCATCGGTGAAAGCGGTGTAGGTAAAGAAATATTTTCGCAAATTATTCATCAATATTCAGTAAGAAAACACGGACCTTTTATAGCCGTGAACTGTGGTGCAATTCCGGAAGGAACAATTGACTCCGAATTGTTTGGTCATGTGAAAGGCTCTTTTACAAATGCGGTGGATGATAGAAAAGGATATTTTGAAACAGTGAATGGCGGCACCATATTTTTAGATGAAGTAGGTGAGTTGCCATTGGGAACACAAGCGAGATTATTGCGTGTTTTAGAAGCAGGAGAATTTATTCGTGTAGGTTCCTCAAAAGTGCAGAAAACAGATGTGCGTGTTGTAGCTGCGACGAATGTTGATTTACATCAATTAATTTCCAATGGTAAATTCCGTGAAGATTTATTTTATCGTTTAAATACTGTTCCTATTCAGGTGCCTGCATTGCGTGATCGCAAAGAAGATATTTATTTATTGTTCAGGAAATTCAGTTCTGATTTTGCGGAAAAGTATCGCACTGCTTCTATTCAATTAGAAGAATCTGCAATAGCTGAATTACAGAATTATAACTGGCCTGGGAATATCCGGGAATTAAAAAATGTAGCTGAACAAATTTCGGTGCTTGCAAAAGATCCCAAATTAAATGCGGACGAATTAAATAGTTTTTTACCCGAACAAAGAAGATCACAATTGCCGGTTATTACTACTTCGTCAAATATGAAAGCATCAGGTACAGATTTTTCAGAACGTGATATATTGTATAAGGTGCTTTTCGATATGAAAAAGGATCTAAATGATCTGAAACAATTTGTTTTTACAATGGCTGAAGCAAATGAATTGAAAACTGAATTTGCGCATGGCAACGATTTGTTTAATGATAATTTAAAGCCAAATGTAAAAGCTGTTCTGGAAAAAGATATTTCAGAAAGAAAACCAATAATAATTGATCAGGCAAAGCATTATACAGAGAATTCAGTAGAAGAGAATTTGTCCATATCTGATAATGAAAAAGAATTGATTGTAAAAGCACTTCAAAAACATAAAGGAAAAAGAAAAGATGCTTCACTTGATCTTGGGATTTCTGAACGTACCTTATACAGAAAAATAAAAGAATATAATCTGCCCGGATGAAAACAAGAGTATTGAAAGCAGTTGTATTTATTTATAGTTTGGTAACTCTACTAAGTGGATGTTATACTTTTCAGGGAAATAGAATTGATCCGCAAATTGAAACAGTTACTATTAATTATTTTCCTAATCAATCTAATTTTGTTGCTACTTCTCTAAGCCAAACATTTACAGAAACATTGAAAAATAAATTTGCTTCTGAAACAAGATTATATTTAAAAGATAACGATGGCGATTGGGAATACAGCGGTGCAATAACGCAATATGTGAGTACTCCTATAGCGCCAACAGGAAATGAAACTACGGCATTAAATCGTTTGACTATTGGAGTGAAAGTGGATTTTGTAAATCATAAAAATGAAAAGGAAAACTGGAGCCAGACTTTTTCAAGGTTTGAAGATTATCCAAGCACACAATCGCTAAGTACTGTTGAAAATGATTTGATTCAAAGAATTTCACTTCAGCTTGCAGATGATATATATTTGAAATCTGCTTCAGACTGGTAATCATGAAAAAGGAAACTTTCAATACATTAATTAATAATATCAATTCTCTTACGGAAAGACAGGAGGAAGAATTAAAGTCGTTGGTTCAGCAATATGATTACTTCCCATTGGCTCATATGCTATATGCAAAAAATTTGCACACAGATTCTAATCCTGATTTCGAAAATGCATTGGCCAAAGCGGCAATACATGCATATGATAGAGAGAGATTATTTCATCTCATTGAACGTACGCCCATTTTGCATTTAGATTCGGTTGAGTTAAATACTAATATAGAAACTGAAAAGTTGAACAGTGTTGAATCCATAATTGATCAAAAAATTGATGTGGAAGAAAAAGAACAACAATTATTTGAATCGGCACCTTACGAAATTGAAATGTTAGGCGAACTCTCTAAAATGGATGAAGTAAGTATCCATTTGCAGCCCATCGGTTTAGAAGGTGATGATACCGCAGATGCACATACGTTTACAGGTTGGCTAACATCAATTACCGGTATTTATAATGTGAGAACAGTTGAGCCAGGGGAAAATAATCAACCAATTATTATTGAAGTGGAAACAAGGTTAGAAGGAGGTAATAACTTTAGTGAAGAAGATGCACGGCAGCTTGCTTCAAAAAGTATTGCAATGGGTGATAATGTAATTACCGAAACTTTTGCTCTAGTGTTGGCAATTCAGGGAAATAAGAAGAAGGCAATAGAGGTTTATGAAAAGTTGAGTTTGAAATACCCGGAAAAAAAGCCTTACTTTGCAGGCAAAATTGAAGAACTCAGAAAGAACTAATATATGTTTACTGTAATACTGATTATAATACTTGTTATCTGCGTGATACTGTCCCTGACAGTGTTAATACAAAATCCTAAAGGCGGCGGATTAAGCGGCACATTTGGCGGAGCAGCTACTCAAATGTTTGGTTATAAGCGCACATCAGATGATGTTGAGAAAATTACATGGGGGCTGGCCATCGCTATTATTTTACTGAGTCTTGCCACTGCGGCTTTCACTCCAAGTGCTTCCACTATTCAAAACAACTCATTAACGCCACAGGCAGAACAACCAATTTTCCAAGCACCTCCTGAAAATGAAGATGGTGGATTGGATCAAAATACGCAAACTCCGGCTCCGGATCAAGGAACGCAGGAACCACTTCCAACAGAATAATTCTAATAAACAAAAGATATAAGAAGCATCAGAAATGATGCTTTTTTTTATTCTACAATTTTATTTTTCACTTCGTATTCATGAATAATAATTTCCAACATAGGATTGGCGTCAACAGTATAACCATCTTGTAAATTATAACCATAGAATTTCCCTAAACTTTGCCACCAGATGGCAGTACCTTTGTTTTTTGTTTCCCGCAATATATCATACATAGAACGGCCGGTGTTTCTTTCAATAATTTTTATTAGTACGGTTCCTTCAGTGCGTGATAAATTTTTTAACCGGTCTTCAAATTTTTCTTTTAAATCTTTCTCCAATTGTTTACGGTATTTTTTACTTTCTCTTTTTTTCATATCCATTGTACTTATTTCCACTTCATGCATCAGCATAATAGCAGTATCTGCAATGGGATACATCTTAGCAACAATGTAAGCGTATCTATTAAAATTATAATTGCGCAATGATCTTGCTTCAATGTTTACTGTGTCTAAATACACATGATACTGTGTGTCGGTGGGAGTTTCTTTTTTCTTAAAGATGCCGATTTGTGCATGCGCTTGATAAGTGACAGCACTCAGTAAAATAAATAGGATTAAACGAAATTTCATAAGTGCCATTTCAACGAATTCAATGCCAAAGTTATTTCAAAACGGGTTTTAATTTATCCGTATAAGTATTTAAAATCTTAGCTGTATTTTTTGCAGCCTGCATTATTTCCTCTTTATCTTTTTGGTTTAAATAATTTACCTGGAGATTAGTAGTATCACCTGCCGGAAAAATTACATGGAGTTTTTTTTCAGCATTAGTTCCACGATACACCCATGTTGGAACATAATCTACATCCTGCAAGTTTATTTTATTTGTGTGATTATTTTTTTCAAAATGCAAATTAATTATTACGCCTTCATAAGTAAAAGGATCTCGCTGATTGGAAATAAAATTACCCATGCTGTAAATTATAAATCCTGTATCAATATTGCCGTTATTGGTAGCAAAGAAATCTACCGGCTGCAATACATGCGAATGGCTGCCTAAGATAATATCAGCGCCTGCATCAATAGCAATCCGATTATATTTTTTTTGATATTGAGAAGGCAATCGTTGGTATTCTTCACCATAGTGATAATAGATAATAATTAATTCTGCATGTAACTGTTTTGCTACCTGAATATCTTTTACGATGGTGGCTGAGTCAATTAAATTCACCAGATACATTTTATCTGTGGGCAAATCAATACCATTTGTAGAATAGCTGTAATTTAAAATTGCAACAGAAGTTCCACTTATAGTTGTTAGTTGAATTGAGTCTCTTTCTGCTTGTGATTTAAATGTGCCGGTATGCATTAAACCCACACTGTCCAGCACATCAATAGTGCGTAAAATTCCATTTGTATAAGTATCATTCGAATGATTATTTCCGGTGGTTACAAAATCAAAACCGATTTCTTTTAATGCAGCAGCATAATCATCCGGCGTGTTGAATAATGGAAATCCACTATAAGGAATTTTCTTTCCGGCAAACGTGGTTTCTACATTCCCGATAGCAAAATCCGCAGAGGCGATATAGGATTTAATAAATTCAAAACAGGGTAAAAAATTATAACTGCCATCGGATTGTGCTACATATTTAAATTGAGAACCATGGCACATTAAGTCACCAACGGCTGCAATTGTAAACGTGGAAATACTGTCATCAATTTGTTCTTCAACTTCTATTTTTTCTATCGAGGTATTTAAAAATACAGCAGGTGTCTGCGAAATATAATCGCTGAGAATTAAACATAGTGTAAGAGATATAATTAATAGTTTCACTTGAATCATTATACATCAAAAATATATATCAAAGTACAAACAGCCATCCACTTATTATTCATAATCAATTTATTTTACCTAAATTATATGCAAACAAAGTATATAACAGTATTACATTTTTTTCTGATTAAAACTATATGGTGGTATTTCTGTATCAATGATTGCTGGTCAGCAATAAATTTATTTCGGTGTATTTCATTTCAAATTTTTGTGCAAGATATGCATTCGTCATGTGGCCTTTATAAATATAAATACCATGTCTGATTCCTTCGTTCAATTGAATCAAATTTTCCAACCCGCCGAACTCATGAAATTTCATTAAAGTACTCGCCACAATATTGCTAATTGCGTATGATGCGGTGCGGGGAACTCGTGATGGAATATTGGGAACACAATAATGAATTACATCATGTTTTATAAATGTAGGTTTTGCATGTGTAGTCACTTCACTGGTTTCTATACATCCACCTTGATCAATACTCACATCAATAATTACACTTCCCGGTTTCATTTCCATCACCATACTTTCTGTTACAATTACAGGTGTTCTTCCTGTTTCACTATGGATAGCGCCAACCACTACATCTGTGGTGCGAATATCTTTTAGCAATGTTTTCGGATTAATTGTGGATGTATAAACCCGGGTGCCAATATTATTTTGAAGGCGACTTAGTTTATATACATTGTAATCAAAAATTTTAACAGTAGCCCCTAAACCCAAAGCAGCACGGGCAGCAAATTCACCTACCACACCTGCTCCTAAAATCAAAATTTGTGTAGGAGGAATTCCGGATAATCCACCTAATAAATTTCCACGACCATGCGTGTTATCCGCAAGTAATTCCGATGCAATTAAAATAGAAGAACTACCTGCAATTTCACTCATGCATCTTACAAAAGCATAGGTATTGGATTCATCTTTTAAATATTCAAATGCAAATGCAGTAACTTTTTTATTTACAAGTGTTGTAACAATTTCTTTTTTAAGTGTAGGTAAATGTAATGGTGTAATTAAAATCTGATTCATCTGAATCAAATCAATATCGTCCAAAGTAGGAGGGGCTACTTTTAATAAAATATCCGCTTTATACACTTCCTTTTTATCATACACAATTTTGGCACCGGCCTCACTAAAATCTTTATCACTAAATCTGCTTGCCTCACCAGCCCGACTTTCAATTATGATACGCATACCATTATTCGTTAACATCTCCACACTTTCAGGAGATAGTGGTACTCGATTTTCGTAGAATGAATTTTCTTTTGGTATGCCTATGAAAATAGATTGCTTTTTCCGGCTTTGTTCAAGGCGTTGTTCCATAACTTGTATGCCTGCCTGTGAAGCTAGTTCGGAAGCTACTGTTTTGCGTGGTGAATCACTCATCTCTCTAAATTAATAATTCTTTTGTTCTTAGCAGTTATTTGGATATTTATTTTTTTAAAACCTTGCTGTTGCAAATGTTCCATTATTATTTCGGGCCATTCAATAAAAATATATGAAGGTGATTCCAAATAATCTTCAAACCCTAAATCTTCTAATTCTTGTGTGTTTTTTACTCTGTATAAATCGAAATGAAAAACTGGTGGCTCTGTACCATATTCCTGTACAATTGCAAAAGTGGGACTGCTCACCTGATCAGAAATTTTTAAGGCTCGACATATCGCAGCAATGAGTGTAGTTTTTCCTGCACCCATTACTCCTGTTATAGCAAATTTTTTATTGTGATTGGCAGCAGCTAATAATTCAACAGCAATGTGATCTATTGCTTCCGCATTTTCTACCAACCATTGTTGTTGCATTTGGCAAAACTAATTGAAAGATTGTTGTTTTAAATGCGCAATTAATAATTGGTGTAAACAGCAAATGGAATTATCATTTCTTCCAAAGAAATACCTCCGTGTTGAAATGTGTTTTTAAAATAATTCACGTAGTAATTATAATTATTCGGATAGGCAAAAAACACATCTCCTTTCCCAAAAATAAATGTACTGCTTAAATTCATTTTCGGTAATCCGGCTTCTGCAGGATTTTTTATTTCCATCACTTCCTTTTTATTGTATTGCAGATTTTTACCGCTTTTATAACGAAGATTAGTTGTTGCATTGCGATCTGCTACTACTTTGGAGGGAGTATTCACACGAATTGTTCCGTGATCTGTAGTAATTATAATTTGTACTTTTTTATCGGCTAATTTTCGCAATGCATCATATAACGGCGAATGATCGAACCAACTGCGGGTAAGCGAACGATATGCTGTTTCATCGCTGGCTAATTCCTTCAACACTTCCATTTCAGTGCGGGCATGCGATAGCATATCTACAAAATTATATACTACTACATTCAAATCATTGTGCATCAGATTCAAAATATTTTCTTCAAAATCTTTTCCTTCGGAGTGGTTTAAAATTTTTCTGTAACTGTATTTTAAATCCTTACGATTCCGTACAATATTATCTTTCAGAAATTCTTCTTCGTACATGTTTTTACCACCTTCTTCATCATCATTCAACCACATGTTCGGCATGCGTTTTTCAATTTCACTCGGCAGTAAACCTGCAAAAATTGCATTGCGGCTATACTGAGTTGCCGTTGGCAGCATACTGAAAAAATAATCTTCTTTTACTTGCTTAAAAGATTCACTTATTAAGGGTTCAATTACCTTAAATTGATCAAGACGTAAATTATCAATGAGAATAAAAAATGTGGGAATACCTTCTTTTAAAACTGGAAATACTTTTTCACTGAATAAGGTATGCGACATTACCGGTTTATTTTTTTCACTGCCCGATATCCAGCCGAGATATTTTTTATCAATGTACTTTCCAAATTCCACATTGGCTTCTGTTTTTTGCGCATTAAAAACATCCTTCATTCCGGATGCTCCTGTTTGATCTAATTGCAATTCCCAATACACTAATTTTTTATATACATCATACCATTGATCATAATCCAGATTTTCCTGAAGTGAGAAAAATATATTTTGAAATTCTTTTTGATAAGTAGAGTCTGTTTTTTCTGAAACCAATCGTTTGTTATCAATCAGTTTTTTTATTGTAAGCAGAATTTGTTGAGACTTCACCGGCTTAATCAGGTAATCACTAATCTGTGATCCAATAGCTTCCTCCATTAAATTTTCTGTTTCATTTTTGGTAATCATCACCACCGGAACAGTAGGTCGCTTTTGTTTTATTTGTTGCAATGTTTCCAAACCTGATAATCCGGGCATCATTTCATCTAAGAAAATTAAATTCACATCCGGATCATTGCACATATCAATTGCATCCTGACCATTGCTTACAGGCAGCACACTATAACCCTTATCTTCCAGAAACATTATCTGAGGTTTTAACAGATCAATTTCATCATCTGCCCAAAGTATCTTTATATTACTCATTATCTATTTTATTTTTGCTGAGAGAGGTAAAAGAAAAATTTAAAAAATTCCCGATTTGAATAAAAGAAAAATTCTAAACGATCCAATTTACGGCTTTATTACCATTCCCCATGAGATTATTTACGATATCATTGAGCATCCTTGGTTTCAAAGGTTGCGACGCATTCAACAATTGGGTTTAAGCAACTTAGTTTATCCTGGAGCAAATCATACACGGTTTCAACATGCTATTGGTGCAATGCATTTATTGGGCAAAGCAGTGCATGTATTGCGCAGTAAAGGAAATGAGATTACAGATGCCGAAGCAGAAGCAGCCGCTATCGCTGTATTATTACATGATATTGGTCATGGTCCCTTTTCGCATGCTTTGGAAAATACATTAGTGGATTCTATAAATCATGAACAACTTTCATTGATTTTTATAGACAAACTGAATAAACAATTTAATGGCAGACTCAGCCTTGCACAAAAAATTTTTACTGGGAATTATCATAAAAAATTTTTACATCAATTGGTGTCAAGTCAATTGGATGTGGACCGATTGGATTATCTGATTCGGGACAGTTATTTTACAGGAGTGCATGAAGGTGTAATTGGATATGACCGGCTGATTGAAATGATGGATGTGGCCGACGACAGTTTGGTGATTGAGCAAAAAGGAATTTATTCGGTAGAAAAATTTATTGTCTCACGCCGTATTATGTATTGGCAAGTGTATTTACATAAGACAGTTATTTGCGCAGAACAAATGCTGATTAAAGCATTGAAACGTGCAAAATATCTTTCGAAAAATAATGACCGGTTTTCAGCAACACCTGCACTCGATATGTTTTTATATGAGGATTTCACAGAGCAAAATTTTATTGAGGATGAAAATATTATAAACAACTTTGCCTTATTGGATGATTCTGATATTTATGTAGCATTAAAGACATGGCAATTTTCCGAAGATAAAGTACTTGCCTACTTATGCAGTGCATTAATAAACAGACGATTATTCCGAATTGAATTGGAGAATGATATTATTTCTCAGAAACGTATTTCAGATATTACGAAGCAAGTGCAGGAGAAATATCAGCTAACAGATGCATTTGATTTACAGTATTTCGTTTTTCATGATTCCACCTCTAACTCTGCTTATCAATTGAAAGATCAGAACATTCATATTAAATTTCGGAATGGAAATATCATTGATGTGGTAGATGCTTCTGATCATGTGAATCTGGCCTCCTTATCTGATCCTGTTGTAAAATACTATCTTTGTTATCCGAAAGACCTATAGGCATGGAGTTTTCAGCATTAGAACTAAGTGAGTTCCTACAAGGAACATTAGAGGGCAACCCTGATGTGAAGGTGCGTAAACCCGCTAAGATTGAAGAAGGACAAGAAGGCGATGTATGTTTTCTTTCCAATCCCAAGTATGTAAAATATGCATATACTACAAAAGCTTCTGTATTAATTATTAGTGAGTCGCTCATGTTCGATCAACCTGTAAATCCTTCTTTAATTCGGGTGAAAGATGTTTATACCAGTTTTTCAAAAATATTAGATCAATACAAGACAATGAATATCACATTGTCAAATGGCGTGGAAAAACTCAGTCATATTTCATCAACTGCAACCGTTGGAATTAATGTCCATGTTGGTGCATTTTCTTTTGTAGGAGATAATTCTTCTATTGGAAATAATTCGCAGATAATGGCGAATGTTTATATTGGAAATAATGTACATATCGGAGAAAATGTAATCATCTGTCCGGGGGTTTGTATTTTGGATGATTGCACAATTGGAAATAATTGTTTGATAAATGGAGGAGCGGTAATTGGCAGTGAAGGATTTGGATTTGCACCGCAAGAAGATGGCACTTATAAAAAAGTACCGCAAACAGGAAATGTTGTAATAGAAGATAATGTGGAGATAGGCGCTAATACAACTATTGATCGTGCTACATTGGGGTCAACAATTATTCGCAAAGGAGCCAAGTTGGATAATCTGATTCAGATAGCTCATAATGTAGATATTGGAGAGAATACAGTAATTGCCGCACAATCCGGAATTTCGGGAAGTACAAAAATTGGTCGCAATTGTATAATAGGTGGCCAGGTTGGTATTGTAGGTCATGTTGTAATTGCAGATGGTACACGTATCAATGCACAAAGTGGAATATCTAAAAGTATAAAGCAAAGTGGTCAGGCATTAACGGGATCACCGGCTTTCGATTATAATTTGGCGATGCGTTCTCAGGTTGTTTTTAAAAAACTGCCTGAGCTTATGCAAAAAATTAGTGAGTTAGAACAAAGACTTAAGGCATTAGAGGAATAATAAAATGAAGAAAGATTTTCAACATACCATAAAAGATAAGGTGACGGTAGCCGGTGTTGGCTTACATACGGGTCAAGATGTTATAATGACTTTTAATCCGGCACCCACAAATCATGGTATTAAATTTAAACGGGTGGATATTGATGGTCAGCCTGTTATTGAAGCAGACGTGGACAATGTAGTGGATACAGCTCGGGGAACAACCATTGCAAAGAACGGAACAAGAATAAGTACAGTGGAACATACATTGGCAGCATTAGTAGGGCTTGGTATTGACAATGTGTTAATTGAATTGAATGGAGATGAAACACCAATCATGGATGGCAGTTCCAAAGTTTTTGTAGAAGCATTGGATGGAGTAGGTATAGAAGAACAGGATGTAGAAAGAGAATACATTGTAATAACAGAGAATCTTGTTTTCAAAGATGATACTCGCAGTACAGAAATGACTTTAATGCCTGCAGATCACTATCAGGTTACTGTAATGATTGATTTTAATTCAAAAATTCTTGGACAACAACATGCAACACTCCATGAAATAAGTGAATTTAAAACTGAGTTTGCTAATAGTCGCACGTTTTGTTTTTTACATGAACTGGAAACGTTGTATGAAAACAATCTCATTCGTGGCGGAGATTTAAATAATGCAATTGTAATTGTAGATAAAGAAGTAAGCGAATCCGAAATGGCCAAGCTTAAAAAAATGTTCAACAAGGAACATGTGATGGTGAAGAAAGAAGGATTTTTAAATAATCTGGAATTGCATCATGTGAATGAACCCGCCCGTCATAAATTATTAGATGTGGTAGGTGATCTTGCTTTAGCTGGTAAACCTATTAAAGGAAAAGTGTTTGCCAGCAGGCCGGGGCATCCGGCAAATGTGGCCTTTGCTAAAATGATTAAAACATATTATAAAAACAGAAAAAATATTTCTGTGCCTTCCTATAATCCTAATTCAGAACCGATTTATGATATTAATGCGATCAACAAAATGTTGCCGCATCGTTACCCGATGTTATTGGTAGATAAAATTATTGAGGTGACCGATAAGTATATTGTTGGGTTGAAAAATGTTACTTTCAATGAAGGATTTTTTACAGGACATTTTCCGAATAATCCTATTATGCCGGGTGTGTTGCAAGTGGAAGCATTAGCGCAAACAGGAGGTATATTCGTTTTAAGTCAAGTAGCTGATCCTGAAAATTATGATACTTATTTTTTGAAAATAGATAGAGTGAAATTTAAAAGAAAAGTTTTGCCTGGCGATACACTATTATTGAAAATGGAATTAATGCATCCTATCCGCAGAGGTATTTGTGAAATGAAAGCTTCTGCTTACGTAGGGAATTATCTGGTTACCGAAGGCGAACTTACCGCTCAGGTAGTAAAAAGATCCGAAAGCTAATGAATCAACCACTGGCGTACGTACATCCTCAAGCCCAGGTGGCTGATAATGTAGTTATAGAACCTTATACTTTTATTTCTAAGAATGTAATTATTGGCGAGGGCACTTGGATAGGTCCTAACGTGACGATTATGTCGGGTGCCCGCATTGGAAAAAATTGCAGAATATTTCCCGGGGCAGTTATTTCTGCTATTCCGCAAGATTTAAAATATAATGGCGAAGACACCGAAGTAATTATTGGTGACAACACTACCATTCGTGAATGTGTAACTATTAATCGGGGAACAAAATATTTAGAAAAAACTGAAATTGGTAAGAATTGTTTGTTGATGGCCTATGTGCATGTTGCGCATGATTGTATTGTCGGTAATAATGTAATTCTTGCAAACAGTGTAAATCTTGCAGGCCATATTGAAGTGGATGATTGGGTGATTTTAGAAGGTACAGTGGCTGTTCAACAATTTATAAAAATTGGTGCGCATGCATTTATTGCGGGTGGATCTTTGGTTAGAAAAGATGTGCCTCCATATGTGAAGGCTGCAAGAGAACCGCTTTCTTATGCCGGTGTAAATTCTATTGGTTTGCGTCGCCGTGGTTTTACTCCAGAAGGAATAAATCATATTCAGGAAATTTATAGGATACTTTTTGTGAGAGGTTATAATGTTTCAAAAGCATTGAGCATCATCGAAACAGAATTGCCTGCAACAACTGAAAGAGATCAGATACTTACTTTCATACGCACATCTAAAGGCGGTGTGATGAAAGGTTTCCGCCACATGACTGAATGATGATTCAATTACATGCTGTTTCCAAAAGATTTAATTACGATTGGATATTCCGCAATATTGATTATACAATTCATGCAGGAAAAAAAATTGCAATTACCGGCTCAAACGGTTCTGGGAAATCGACACTGATGCGTATTCTTAGCGGACAACTTTCACCTTCGGAAGGCAGTGTTACTTTTGAAATAAATAATTTGAAATTATCTCCTGATAATGTGTTTTCAAATATCTCTTTCGCTGCTCCTTATCTTGAATTAATTGAGGAATTTTCTTTAAGTGAAATACTGCATTTTCAAAAACAATTTAAGCCCTTGATTAATAATATGCCGATTGAAGAATGTATTGCAATCTCCGGTTTATATCCGCATAGAAATAAATTATTAAAAAATTATTCTTCCGGAATGAAGCAACGAGTAAAACTCACTTTAGCAATTCTTGCAGATATACCCATTATTTTATTAGATGAACCTACCACAAATCTGGATGCTGCCGGTGTAGCTTGGTATCAGGATATGATAATTCGGTTTGCAGGAAATCGTAGTGTAATAGTGAGTTCAAATATTGAACGTGAATATAAATTCTGCGATGAAATAATTGTAATAGAAAATTATAAATCCTGATTAAAATTCATCCACTGTTTTGCGGATGATTTCTATACAATCCCACATTTGTTCTTCTGTAATTATAAGCGGTGGTGCAAAACGTATTTTATCCCCGTGAGTTGGTTTTGCAAGTAATCCGTTGTCTTTTAATTTCAAACAAAAATCCCATGCATCTTTTCCTTTCACCTCCGGAACAATAATCGCATTTAGTAATCCTCTTCCTCTAACCGTCTTCACAATTTCAGAATTCATGTTACTTAATTCACTGCGCAATAGTTCACCCATCTTTTCCGCATTTGCTGCAAGATTTTCATCTAATAACACTTGTAATGCTTCCATACCAACACGACATGCTAAAGGATTTCCACCAAAGGTAGAACCGTGTTCGCCGGGTTTAATACATAACATTATATAATCATCTGCTAACACGGCAGACAAGGGCAATACGCCACCTGATAATGCTTTGCCAAGAATCAAAACATCCGGCCTTATATTTTCATAATCGCATGCCAACATTTTACCTGTTCTGCATAATCCGGTTTGAATTTCATCGGCCATAAATAATACATTATGTTTTTTACACAATGCATAAGCCCCGGCAAGATAACCGTCTTCGGGAACTACAACACCTGCTTCACCTTGAATGGGTTCTATTAATAAACCTGCAACATTTGGTTTTTTTAATTCAGTTTCTAATGCATCTAAATCATTATAAGGAACAATAATATATCCCGGCATATACGGACCAAAATTGGAGGTAGAACTGGGATCGGTAGAGAATGAAATAACACCGCTTGTACGACCGTGAAAATTACTTTCTAAAACAATTATTTCCGCTTGATTAGATTCTACTCCTTTAACAGAGTACGCCCATTTTCTGCATAATTTAATTGCTGTTTCCACTGCTTCCACACCGGTATTCATCGGCAGTAATTTATCATATCCAAATAAATTGGTAACATACTTTTCGTATTCACCTAAAACATCATTATAAAAAGCTCTGCTGCTTAAAGTTAATTTCTGCGCTTGTTCTGTAAGTGCATTAATAATTCTTGGGTGACAATGACCTTGATTTACTGCGCTGTAGGCAGATAAAAAATCAAAATATTTATTTCCTTCCACATCCCAAACAAATACGCCTTCACCTCGTGCAAGCACCACCGGTAATGGATGATAATTATGTGCGCCGTATTTGTCTTCTAATTGTATAAAATAATTTGATGTAAGTACTTCCATAAAAAAATAATTTAAAAACAAAGTTACTTAATAAGGTGCAGTGTATTTTTATTATACAGCATTATTATACTTTAATCGTTTTCCATTTACCTTGTTTAAATATAATAAAACTGATAATCGCAATTGCGGTTTCTGCTACAGGAATTGCTATAAAAACACCTGTTGGTCCCAACGCAAATGTATGTGAAAGTAAATATGCCAATGGAATTTGAAACATCCAGAATCCAAAGAAATTTATGATGGTCGGAGTTCGAGTATCACCCGCACCATTAAAAGCCATGGTTATTACCATACCAACTCCATAAAATATATAACCAGCACTAATAATGCGCAAAGCCAATACTGCATAATGAATTTGTTCGGTATTAATTGCAGGTGTAAACAGTGAAATAATTGAATGACTGAAAAACAAAAAGATAAGTGAAACACTTCCCATAAAAATGGCATTGTATTTAGCAGTTTTCAAAACACTTTCTTCTGCTCTTTCTGTTTGTTTTGCACCTAAATTTTGTCCCACAAGTGTTGCTGCCGCATTGCTCATTCCCCATGCGGGTAAAATAAAAAATAGCACAAGACGAATTCCAGTTTGATAACCTGCAGATGCATCGCTACCGCTTTGTGCTACAAAGGCTGCCAATACAACCCAACTTGCAGAAGCAATTAAAAATTGGACTGTTGCCGGTGATGCAACTTCAATTAATGAAATAATAATTTTTTTGCTCAAGGTAAAATGATGCTTCATAATTTTTACAACTCCTTTTCCTTTTGCAAGATGATATATTTGATATGCTATTCCAATACCTCTGCCGATTACAGTTGCAATGGCTGCTCCTTCAATTCCTAATTCAGGAAATGGTCCTATTCCAAAAATTAAAAGATAATCCAGAATTATATTACAGATGTTAGCAATCCATAAACTGCGCATTGCAATTGAAGCATCACCTGCACCACGATAAATTCCATTTATTACAAACAAAAACATTATCACAGCACTCGAGCTGAACATTATACGAGTATATCCGGAACCACTTGCAATAGCTGAAGGTTCGGCACCCATTAACCGAAGTATTTCTTCTGAAAACATAGCTGCAGGAATACTTAGTATCAACGAAGTAATACAGGTTAAAGCAATTACCTGCACCGCAGTAAATGCAGCGGCTTCTTTATTTTTTTCGCCAATTCTTCTGGATATCACTGCTGTAGCTGCTGCACTCATTCCAATTGCTACCGAATAAATAATTGTATTTACACTTTCTGTTAGTCCAACAATTGAAACAGCATCAGCTCCCAAACGATTTACAAAAAATATATCTACAACAGCAAATACGCTTTCCATCATCATTTCTAAAATCATCGGCACACTCAACATAAAAATTGCTTTGCGCACACTGCCTGTTGTATAGTCCTGTTCCTCACCGGATAATGCTTTTTTTAGCAGCACAAAGAAGTTTGCAAATCTGTTTTGCATTTTAGAAATCAAGTAATATTTTTTTATTGGTTTTTGTTGAAATAACTCTGGAACAAGCCAAAATTTTCGGTTAGCGAAAATACTATTTTATGAATTATTCGTTAGTCGCTTTTAACCTTATAAGCATATCTTAACATCAAACTCGAAAGGTGCTGAACATTTTGAATTAAATTTGCATTAACAGTAAAAAAAGATACAGTGAAGCGATCACATATAATATTATTATTATTTCTTGCAATTTGCATTGGTGTATTAGCATCCCAATTGGGTAATGTAAGTGCTTATTCAGATTTTGATGATGCAGGAAGAAAAGCAGGTAAAGAATTGCGCTTAAAGGGCACTCTAAATAAAGAAATGCCAGTAGATTATGATCCAATTAAAGATCCCAACACTTTTAGTTTTTATCTCGTAGATCAAAATGGTATTTCAGGTAAAGTGGTTTGTTTTGATGAAAAGCCGAGAGATTTTGAACGAAGTGATGAAGTAGTTCTAACAGGAAGCATGAAAGAAGATGTGTTTTATGCTAACGACATTCTTGTGAAATGCCCGAGTAAATATGTGGAGACGGAAGTAGATAAAAGTGAGATTTAAACAATGAATGAAAACTTATCTACCGTTGCCATAAATCCATTCTATGGTCAAGCAGGTCATTTCTTTATAATACTTGCATTTGTTGCCGCAATCATCGCTTCTATATCCTATTTTTTTGCGGTAAAAAAAACCGATGAAATTGAAAAGGTTAAATGGAAAAAGCTTGCTCGATATGCATTTTTTACACACGCACTTTCCATTCTTGCCACTGTAGTTACTCTATTCTTAATGATATTCAATCATCGTTTTGAATATTATTATGTGTGGTCTCATTCCTCTCTTGATTTACCCATTAAATATATTCTTTCTTGTTTTTGGGAAGGGCAGGAAGGCAGTTTTTTACTCTGGACTTTTTGGATGATGATGTTAGGCACCTTCCTGATATTCACATCTAAAAAATGGGAAGCACCGGTATTAACTTTTATAAGCATACAACAAGTTTTCTTAGTTTCTTTTTTATTGGGAATTTATATTGGTGAAATAAAAATTGGATTATCTCCATTTTTATTAATGAAAGATGCATTGACGCAAGATCCAGTTTTTATGTTCGAGAATTACATGGATTTTATTAAAGATGGTACTGGTTTAAATGCATTATTACAAAATTATTGGATGGTAATTCATCCACCTGTTTTATTTCTTGGTTTTGCTTCTGTTACCATTCCTTTTGCATTTGCATTTGCAGGCTTATGGACAAAAAAATATTCTGAATGGATAAAGCCAGCATTGCCTTATAGTTTGTTTTCTGGAATGATATTAGGCACCGGCGTTTTAATGGGCGGTGCATGGGCGTATGAGGCACTTAGCTTTGGTGGCTTTTGGGCTTGGGATCCGGTAGAAAATGCTTCACTGATTCCATGGTTAATTACTGTTGCTGGCATTCATTTATTATTAATTGTAAAAGCAACAGGTCATGCATTACGCACAACATTTATCATGTTATTCCTCGCATTCTTTTTTGTGTTGTATGCATCCTTTTTAACCCGCAGTGGAATTTTAGGAGACTCCAGTGTTCACTCTTTTGTTGTGAGTGGTTTGGAAAATCATTTGTTGATATACTTAACATTTTTTACAGGCCTCGGAATTATTATGATTGCCCGCAATTGGAAACATATTCCTACAAATAAAAAAGAAGAAGAAGTTTCATCACGTGAGTTCTGGATGTTTATTGGTTCATTGGTTTTTCTTTTTTCAGGATTGCATATCATCTTCTTTACAGGTATTCCGGTGTATAATCAAATATTCCTGCATATGAATGATTGGTTTGGAACAGGTCTGCGCACTGATTTTGCTCCACCTGCTGATCCAATTCATTATTACACTGCAGTGCAAATTTGGGTTGCAGTTATTATCGCAATTTTTACTGGATTTGCACAATTTCTCAAGTATCGAAAAACGGATATAAAGAAATTTTTTAAAGTGATTATTATTTCGATAGCGCTTGCAATTGTTTTGATGTTGATTTCTGCAAATGCACTTGACTACCCTGTGTTCACAAAAGCAACATTAAATATTTTTGGCAAAGCAATTTCGCTTTATACAATTTATCCTTATACCTTATTATTATTTGCCGGCAGTTTTGCTATTCTGGCAAATGCACATTATTTAATTGCTGTACTAAAAGGTAAAATAAAAATAGCCGGAGGTTCTGTTGCACATATTGGTTTTGGAATTTTATTATTGGGAATATTAATTTCAAATGCAAATCAACAAGTATTATCTATTAATACGCAGGGAATAAATTACGGAGAAGAGTTTGATCAAAAATTTAAACGGGATAATATTTTACTTTATCAAAATGTACCCGTAACAATGGGAGAATATATTGTAACTTATTTAAGTGATTCTTCGGATAACAGGGAAACGTTTTATAAAGTACGATACGAGAAAATTAATAATAAAACCGGTGCGGTTGATTACACTTTTGATTTATATCCGTATTTACTCATGGATAAAAAATCAAAACAGCTTACACCAAATCCGGATACAAAACATTATTTGACACATGATGTGTTTACTCATATTTCTTCGATACCATCACAAGATGCAAGAAGCAATCAACCAATAACAGAAGAACACACAGTTGCTATCGGTGATACCATATTTTTTTCTAAAGGTTATTTGGTTTTGAATGATATTCGCAGATATACTGATGATAACAGTATTTCTGCAGGTGCATTATTTGTTGGCCACACAGGCGACTCCACAGAAACAGTGGAGCCGAAATTTACAGTTGCAGATAATCAAATATTGAGTGAACCGGTTGCAATGCAACATGCAGATGTGCAACTTACTTTCGATTATATAAATACAGATGATCACACATTTAAAATTACTACTATAGAAAAAAATGTGCAGAACAACTGGATAATTATGAAAGCCATTGTTTTTCCGATGATCAATTTAGTGTGGTTAGGAATGACTATTATGGCAATCGGATTTTTTATTAGTATGCTTCGTCGCCGAACGGAAATGAAGACTACCTGATTGCTTACCTTTAAATCATGAGTAGCACTCAAATCTCTATAGTTGGAACAGGAAATATTGCCTGGCATTTGGTGCAAATGTTTTGCAATGCAGGATTACAAATTCAACACATTTATGGTCTTGAATTTAAAAAGGCTTCCGCATTAGCAAATATATGTAATGCAACAGCGAAACAATTAAAAACAGAAAACTCTGAATCAAATAATTCGATTGTATTTTTTGCAGTAGCAGATGATGCAATTCGTGAGGTGGCATCCACATTTAATGTAGAAGAAATTGTATCAGTGCATGTATCAGGAGCCGTGGAAAGCAAGGTATTGCATTTTGAAAAAAATCAATTTGGTGTGTATTATCCATTGCAATCATTTTCAAAAGAAGTCCATACAAATTATAATGTAATTCCGGTATGTATAGTTGCACAAGATAAGCAAGTAGAATTAATGTTGATAGAGATAGCAAATAAAATTTCTAATTCGGTTTGTACGATAAGCGATGCGCAAAAAAGTAAATTACATCTTGCCGCAGTAATCGTAAATAATTTCACTAATTTTTTATATGGAGAAGCTTTCCGTATCATTGAAGAAGCAGGATTAGAAAAAAATATTCTTTTTTCATTAATGCAGGAAACAATTGAAAAATTAAGAATTGGTTCACCTGCTGAAATGCAAACAGGTCCTGCCCGAAGAGGTGATGTAAATACAATGCAAAAACATCATGCATTATTAAAATCAAATCCTGAACTTATGAAATTGTATGACGTTCTAAGTAATAGCATACAAAATAAATTTTTGGATAATTAAATTTGCAATTACAGTTATGGGAAATATTACAGTTACATTTTCTTTTGAAGACGGCAGCGAACCGAAGCGGATTGAAGCAAAAAAAGGTAATACAATTTTAGAAGTAGCATTACTCAATGATATTAAATTAAATCATAATTGCGGTGGCGTGTGCGCATGTAGTACATGTCATGTATATATTGAAAAGGGTATGGATAGTCTTGAAGAGATGACAGATAAAGAAGAAGATTTTGTGGATAGAGCACGAGATCCAAGATTAAATTCACGATTAAGTTGTCAATGTGATTTATTGGACGACGATTGCGAAATAGAAGTTTTAATTCCGGATCAATCCACTATCATTGCATCATAAAAATGAAATATGAAGTTTGACGAACCACCAATTTATTGGGCAGATCATGAAGATATAGCCTTGAAATTATATGAGAAATTCGGTGAAGAATTTGATGAATCAAAAATTTATCGCATCCGATTTACTGAATTAATTGAATGGGTTTTGGAGATTGAAGGCTTTTCGGGGAAAAGAGAAGATTGCAATGAAGGTCATTTAGAAATGATTCAGAGTGCATGGGTTTATGAATGGCGTGATAATACCAGATAATGCAAAAAATAATAAATTGGATACAAATGATGCGCCCGGCAAATCTGCTGATACTCGGCGTTACCATGTACTTTATCAATCAATTTATTTTGTTACCGGTATTTGATAAGTATGGATTGTATTTCACACTTAATTCTTTTCAATTTTTTCTGTTAGTACTTTCTACACTTCTAATTTGTGCAGGCGGCTATATCATTAATGATTATTACGATGTGGAATCTGATGCTATAAATAAACCACACCGGCATTTTATTGGAAAAAGTATAAGTACAATTCAAGCATTGCGTGGTTATTGGTTGCTTACCGGAGTCGGAGTGTTACTCGGTTTATTTCTTGCAATTAAAGTGGGTAATATTCGCCTTGTTACTATTCATGGAATTGCAGCTTTGCTATTATATTTTTATTCTGCTTCGTATAAACGCATGCCATTGTTGGGGAATGTGGTGGTTGCATTATTAATTGCAATCAGCATTTTATTAGTAGGTGCATTCGAACCTGCTATTTATAAATTAGTGCGTGAAGGAGATTATTATGCAGCAAGAATTTGTTGGAATATTATTTTAGGATATGCATTATTTGCATTCCTTATAAATGTTGCCCGAGAGTTGATTAAAGATCTGGAAGATATGGAAGGAGATGGTAAAGCAGATATGCGCACCACGGCTTTAGCATGGGGGCAGCAAACTGTAAAAATTATTGCTGCTTCTATTTTATTCTCTCTCATTTTATTTACTACTTATTTATTATGGATCAGAGATATTGCAGGATTGCACAACTGGTTTTTGATTTATGGAATTCTGCTGATTATAAACTTACTGGGGCTGATTGGATTTCTTTTTGGCTCCTTCACAAAAAAAGCTTTTCATAGACTTAGTGTTTGGATAAAACTCACCATGATACTCGGTATTTTATTTATGCCTTTATATTATTTTGGATATTATTCCGGTTTATGAAAATAATCTTATCTTCTGCGTCGCCACGACGTCGTTCCATTTTAAAAGATGCTGGTTTTGATTTTGAAATATTAGCAATTGATGTGGATGAATCCTTTCCTCCAAATCTAAATTCTAAACAAGTACCTGCATTTATTGCTTCAAAAAAAATGGATGCCGCCCGCCAATCAGTTGCAACAAAAGATAACATAATTATTACTGCGGATACAGTTGTTTTATTAGGAGATGAAATAATTGGTAAACCAATAAATGTTGAGGATGCTAAACACATTCTTCGCAAACTTTCGGGTAAAATGCATAAAGTAATAACTGCTGTTTGTATTTGTAAAAATGGAATTGAAACTTGTATGGAATCAGAAACGAATGTGTATTTTGATACTATGACAGACTTGGAAATTGAAAATTATATAACTGCATTCAAACCATTTGATAAAGCAGGAGCGTATGCAATTCAAGAATGGATTGGTTTAAATAAGATTTTAAGGATAGAAGGAGATTACTATAATGTCGTTGGTTTCCCAATGAGTAAAGTATATCCTTTTCTAAATGAAAATCAATAAAAGAAACCTACCGAACCGCCAACCCATTCACGATTTTTATTGAAGTTTACTCCAATCATTTCGCCTTTACTTAATCGCACAAGATTAATAACCAACTCAGGTCTTTTTGCTTCCGGCTTCCAGATATACATTAAGCGCACTTCAAATTTTGCCGGATCATCCGGAGTTTTAATTACAGGAGCATAATTTACTTTTTCCTGCAGAATAAAATTTTCAGGTGATTGTACATTTTCAATATCTTCTTTGGTTACATGAAACTTTACACCACTTCCGGCAAAACTGTACAACGGTTTCAAAACATAATTTTCCAAATCTTCAGGTATAGATTTTAATGTATGCAGATAATAAGTTTTTGGTACGTATTTACTTTGAATTAACGGTAAAGAAAATTTACTGATTCGAAAAAACCAATTCGGATGACTGCACCATTCTACATTTGCTTCATCGGTTAGATTCCATTCATATTTCAAATCTGTACGCAACAACAACTCATCAAATATCAAACGATTATAAATTCTATATATAGGAGTACGCTTTCCATTTTTTAAATAATATAAATCTTTACCTTCTTTTTTTATTTCTGTAATACAAATAGCTTCAATACCCGTAATTTCTTTTGTATCTGAAAAATCCACCCATGTTTTTTGTTCGTTAGGTTTCACATCCAACAGAATTACATTCTCAGGTTTATGATTGCCGAGTACGGATTGTTTAAAAATTTCTCTATAAGATGCATCATCATGCCCATTGAATAAATGCGTCATCTCCACAGGCACTTCCATATATTTTTTATACGCATTAGCCATTGCATGTTGATGTGCATACAAGGATGGGAAACCCTGCATTTCAATTAATTTCGGAATTATTTTTCCATCCTCATCCGTGCAAATTCCAAAATCTAAAGCGAGATAAACAGCATGATCATCTTCACCCGGAACATTCAGGTTTTTTGGTATTGAACGATCAGTACGTTTTTTAAAATTATCTTGTACTATAACATCAATTATTTCTTCTCCGGCTGCAATTAAATCCTGCTTTAAAAATTCCGGAATAAATGCAGGTGTTTCGCATACTTTAAATTCTATGCGTTTATTAAATTTCTTCCATAAGCTTTCAAACATAGAAATATATTTTTCCTCTGTGAAAGCTTGATTATATGCTTTGCGAATTTCAGGTATCATCTCATTCAGTTAATAGAAGTTCATCATGTGCATCACGTAAAAATCCGGGTATCAAAGTCTCCCGGGTAAGGGGTAATTTATATGGATCACTCAGACAGCGAATCATTTCTTCTAACTTCCACTCGCCGTGATTTTTTACTACATGTTCTTTTTTTTCTTTGATATTAAAATAACGCAACATACCATCGGCATCTGCCTCCGGATGAAATTGAGTCATATACACATAGGGATTCATTTTTACCGCCATCACTGCTCTTTCTAAATCCACATGATCTCGACGTTTATCAATAGCAAGAATTTCTGCACCTGTATTTAAAAACAATTTCGTGTTGGGTTCTATCAATTGCCAGTCACGGGAATCCACAGCATAAAATGGATCAGAAAGAAAACGAAAATATTTATCCTGTTTACCATTTTCCGTACGCTCCAAATTAAACACACCAAATGCAGTGGATTTTCTTTCACACACATTTCCTAGTTGCAGATATCGTGATAATAATTGAAAGGAATGACAGATAGCGAATATGTATTTCTTTTTGATATTTCCATTTGCATTATGCGCCCATATTTTATCCATCAAAGAAAAATATTTTGTTTCCCATTCTTTGCCTTCGCCATCGTAGGGACTACCCGGGCCACCGGAAGAAACAAATATATCGTAGGTCATATCGGGAATTTCTGTCTTGGCACGCACATCAAATACTTTCCAATCAAAATCTAAATCCTTATTGCCTACCAATTCTTTTAGGTTGCGCATCCCTTCGTTGGGATAATTATCATACAAATCCAGAATGGCAACTTTAATTTTTGAAACAGACATACTTTTATTGAAACGTCGAAATTAGAATAGAAAGTTTGGAATGCATAAACAAATTATACTTTCATTTTAATTTCAACAAATATTTTATTCGTGATAAATTATTAATGGAATCTCGCTGTGTGAACTCATTTTTTTTGTATAGCTAATATTGAATAAACTGTTCATATAGGATTTTTGTCGCAACATACCTAATAGGTCAATTCTATTTTCTTTTACAAAATAATCCATACCATCTAGAACATTTAAATTTTCTATTAGTTGAAAACTAATGCGTTTTCTTTCAACTTCATTGCTGTATTGAGTAATAAAATCTTGAATTATTGAATTTTCAATCTCAAGATTACTATCATGCACATGAAAACATTTTAATTCCGCTTCAAAAATATCTGCAAGAAATAATAATTTGTCAATAACTTCATTATCTGCAAACGTTAGATCGGTAGCATATGCTAAACGTTGAATTTGTCGGAATGAAAAATCTTTTGGCACTGTAAATACAGGACTATTACTTTTTTTAAGCACAGATGAAACAATGCCTCCAAATAATAAACGATCCATTCCTGTTGTATGCACCACAGGTATTACTATGCAAAATACATCTTCCTTTTCGGCAAGTGCCACAATCTCATCGGCAACAAAACCCATTCGCAATACTTCAGTTACCGGAATGCGATTGCCATACCCTTTATTATATCGGTTAATTAATGAGTCTTTAAATTGCGCAATTCTGTTTGTAGCTGCTTCCTCAGATAATCGGATTAACTGATCGGGCATGGTATCAAAACCACCATCTTCTATACTTGTAGTCACCATGGGCATACTGTACACATGTAATAACAAAATTTCGGAATTTGTCTTCTCAGCAAGATATAATGCCATCTCAAATGCATCGGCACTTTGTTCACTGAAATCAGTTGGAAATATTATATTCATCACTCAAGTGTTTCCGTAAATTTACAAGACAATATGAAAGTCAACCATGATTTTAGCAATCAGACAATTTTTTTTTATCAATCTGTAACTTTTTAACAACTCAATCGCCTTATTAACGGATGACAACCTCAGAATACAACAAATGCGTGGATTTATGCGCTGACGGAGTGTTCAGGTTTATTCGAAAAAATGTACTGAACGATGAGGATGCTCAGGATGTGGTTCAGAATGCATTTGAAGTTCTTTGGAAAAATAGAGAAGCGATTAACCCGGAAAAAGCGAAATCCTATTTGTTTACCGCAGCGTATCACAATATGATTGACTTTTTTCGCAAGCATAAACGTACAAGTTACGTGGATGAAATGGATGAAAGTGCAAAAGGCGGCACATCCGACTTGCAGGTAGGTGTGAAAGAAGCAATAGAAGACGCATTGGCAAAACTGCCGGAGATTCAAAAAAATGTTATTCTGTTGCGGGATTATGAAGGTTATAGCTATGTGGAGATTGGAGAGATTCTGGAATTAACGGAAGCACAAGTGAAGGTGTATATTTTCAGAGCAAGACAAACATTAAAAAAATATTTAGTGAGCATATATCATTTAATATGAGAATAGATAAACATAATTATGAGGAGTGGATGGTAGATCATCTGGAAGGGAATTTAAGTCCTGAACAAGAGGTGATTTTTCAAAATTTCTTGAGTGAACATCCTGAATTAAACGCAGAACTGGAAATGTTTAATAATACATTTTTAGTGGCTGACGAGTCTGTGATTCATCCGGATAAAAATGCACTGAAGAAAAAGGAAGCAAAAATAATTGGGTTCAATACGTATTTCAGATATGCTTCGGCTATCGCTGCTGCATTATTGTTATTTGTTGCTATACGGTTTATGTTGATGGACCATTCCACCACAGGAATTAATTACTCAGCCGAAATGGAAAAACCGGATGTGAATAAATCTACAACTGTGGAAGTAACAGATACAATGGAAATAAAATCTTCCACAAATAATGGAGAAATATTTTTTGCCGAAAATAAAAAAGAGAAAAATTCTGTAGTGAAATTAAAGGATTCGAAAAAGGAATTATTGCCAAATGAAAAATCTGTATTAGAATTATCGGCAACAGAAGAAATATTATTTGCTGAATCAAAAAGTCTTACTGTTACGCCGCATTACCCAAGATTAAAAACAACAGATTTTTCTGAACAATACGCTTCGTTATATAATTATTATTTCGATAACATGATGAAGAAAACACAGATTGAAACAGAATCGCCACCAAGTATTGTTGATCGCATTAATAACGCCGTTGCTTTGGCAAATGATTTTGGAGGAATCTTGGGCATTTCAAAAAATCAAAATACAGAAAATGCATTATCAGAACCACAAGTGAAAACTACAACTATTAAAATATTTGACCTTGAATTTTATAATCGAAGAAAAGTAAATCAATAACAAAATGAAACATTTAATTTTAATTTGCATCGCAACTATAACTACTGTTTTTGCTCTTGCGCAAGAAGACTCCACTGTTGTTAAAACAAAATCAGCAACAATTACAGTGTATGAAGATGACGGTTCATCTTACACTATAGAAATTCCGGATATTGAACAATTAGGAGACCTGCGTGATCTGGAAAATTTAGAAGAATTAGAAGACATTGACTTTGAAGAATACGATGTTACAATAGTGCCCGATACTTCTTTTAGTGATTCTACTTCTGTAAGTATCGGTGATTGGAAAATTGTGATTCGTGAGAAAGAAAACAGCGACGATATAGATATTGATTTTGGCAGAAACCGAAAAGTAGTTTACAGCGATTATCGGGATGTAGATGTATTTCAAACTGAACCGCTATTAATGTCAATTGGATATAATACATTCATGGATGCCAATAAAAATATCAGTGTGCCTGCACCATATCAGGATATGGAGTCCTTAAATTTTTGGGGATCCACAGATTTAAATCTGGATTTATTTCGCTCTCGTGTAAACATGTTTCATGGCTACCTGAATTTTAATTTTGGTACTGCTTTGGAATGGCATCATTTCCGATTTACAAAAGATTTTACACTTTCTAATCCAAATGATACATTGATGTTGACAGAAGAAGATATTAATTATGATAAAAATAAATTCAACACAATGCATATTGCCGTTCCACTATATATTGGTACGGAATCAAAGCCCTGGGATACAGATAATTCATTTCACTTTATGGTGGGATACAGTCCGGGATTACGAGTAAAAACAAAAACAAAACATAAGTTAGATGGCAGCAAAGAAGTGTATAAAGAAGATTTTAATGTGCAGACTTTTCGCCACGAAGTAAATGCAGTAATTGGCTATGGGAAATTTAATTTATATGCAAGTTACGATCTTAATCCATTGTTTATTGAAGGTCGTGGGCCAGAAATTCATCCTTTCTCAGTGGGTATAATTGTACGCAGAGGATTTTAATTCTTGTAGAAATAATCATAATGAAGAGAGGCAGATGTCTCTCTTTTTTTATTGTATTAACCAAACGAAATTACGTGCATGTTCAATATATCCTCCATTGCCCCAAATAACTTCTCCTGCAACATTGAGTTTTTTGCTTTTCCAGATTTCAATGCCTTCCCATTCATCACCACAACGATTAGTAACTATGCCACCATCCAGAATTAATTTTCCTGTAGGTTTAATAATAATTTTTGCACCTACCGGAAGTGATACCTGACATTGAATAGTTAATGTAGCTCCTTCTTGAATTTCAATATCACCTAATAGATCACGACCCTGATTAAACACCACATTATCATCACGTTTAATTAAAGTTTTTTTATCCCAATGATATTCACACCAATCTTCTATTAGCACTTGTCGTTGCAGTGAATTTTCTTTCCAGAAATTATAATGCACTCTACCTAACTGACAAGGCGTAAGCGCACAAGTGCAAGTATTATAATCCATCACGTTATTGCTGTTTACTCCATCGCATGGTGGATCATAAGCTCCATAACATCCTGGATTTAGCGGTGTGTCATCACAGCCATCGTTTCCTCTCCATGTATGATTTAATCCTAATGAATGCCCGATTTCATGATTTAATAATCCGCCATACATACCGGTTCCTTTATTAAATGTGCCCCCTTCATTGTCATAAAATGTGGTGTAGTTATTATAATAGCCACCAAACATTTTTACATTATGTCCAAAAGAAATTCCGCCGGCAGTTACATTATAATTTGGATTTAACCGTATGCTATCAGGATGATGTTCAATCAAGTAAACGTTTATAATACTGTCATCACCTACCGAATATTTAAACACATATTTTTCATTTTGAGAATACAATCCCGAAGGTTTATTTTTTATAAAATAACAAGCAGAATCATCTCGATGAATATAAATGCCATCTTCACCGGTTTCCGGATTTCCCTGCAATACATAGCGATATTGGGTTTGTAACACAGCGGTATTATTCCCAACCGGTAAATTCATTTTTTCATTATTTGCTAATTTGTTATTTGCCGATTCAATTAATTCGGGAATATATTTTTTGGCTTGTGCTTCATTGAAATTTCCTTCGCCATTTGAGTCTTGTATAATATGAAAATTCACCCTGATATAACGTATCGAAGTATATTGATCCGGCCCGTAATTATCAGATAGATTACATTCAGACTGAGCCTTTGTCAATTCATATTTAAGTACATCAGTCTCATTGATAAAATATTTTTCATAACGTGGTGAACATGCGAAAGTGAATAAACAAATAATACAGACGATATAAATTCTCATTGTGATAATGGTTAATTAAATTTGCCGACTAAAATAAACGATTAATGATGAAGTTCGAAAAATATTTGATTGTAGTGTTCGCTTTTTCAACCCTACTAATTGCTTGTACCAATAAAGAAAAGTCAAGGCAACACATTTCAGATATGCAAATTCAGGTGGATAGTATGTTGGCAGTTGCAGAGGTGTTAAGCCCCGAACAGAAGGCTAAAGTGGATGAATTGATTAAGGAGTATGTAGCCTATTCAGAGAAATATCCTGAAGATTCTTTAGGTGCTGCATATTTATTTGAATCAGCAAGATTAAATGCACGCAAACCTGATTTTCAAGCTGCTATTGAAATGTTTAGAAAAGTAGTTGATAAATATCCCGCTGATGATCTTGCACCAAAAAGTTTATTATCTATAGGTGGCATTTATGACGTTACGCTGAATGATTATCCAAAAGCTGAAGTAGCATATAAGGAATTATTAGAGAAATATCCATTACAAGCTCAGGAATATGGTATTGATATCGTTTTAAAAACTTTGGGAAAAAGCCCGGATGAAATATTAAGAGAGTTGCAGGCAGCAAGCGGAGATTCTTCGGATATATCTAATTTGCAAACGGAAGAAAATAAAAATCAGTAATTAATTAGAAGCACCTGCATTACTAAATGCAGAAACAATTTGCAACACTTCTTTTGCTTCTTTTACATCATGTACTCTGATAATATTTACTTTATTAAATAGCAGTAAAGCATTTAAAGCAGTAGTACCATTTAACGCCTTTTCGGGATTTACTTTTAACAATTTACAAATCATTGATTTGCGGCTGATGCCTGCTAAAATTGGTTTACCCAATAACTGAAACTGTTTAATATTGGATGCCAATGCATAATTATCTTCGGTGTTTTTTCCAAAGCCAAATCCCGGATCAATAATTACATCGTAAGTATTCAACGAATGCAATAGTTGTAATTTTTCAATAAAAAAAGTAAATACCTCTTCTACCACATTTTCATAAACCGGTTTATCCTGCATTGTTGAAGGAAGGCCCTTCATGTGCATCAAAATATAAGGAACATTCAATGCAGCAACTGTATCTAATAGTGTTGTATCAATTGCACCTGCAGAAATATCATTGATAATATCTGCTCCGTGATGCACTGCTTCTTCCGCCACTTTTGCATGTACAGTATCAATTGAAAGCCATGTTTGCGGAAATGTTTTTTTTATTTTTTCCACCACAGGAATTACACGTTTTAATTCAGTATCTACATCAATAATTTTTGCTCCCGGCCGGGTACTCATTCCACCCACATCAATGATGTCAGCACCATCTGTAAGCATTGTTTCCACTGTGTGTAATATATCGCTCAACGATTCAAATTTTTCACTTCTATAAAATGAATCCGGAGTTACGTTTAGTATTCCCATAATGCGAGGTGTGGAAAAATCCATGATTCTTTCACATGAGCGCAACATGGTAAGCGCTGGGAAATATGTAGTTTTGGCGTGCATATTTTTTGTGAAAATAATGAATCCTATATCAAGTCAAACAAGTGCTCAATACGATGAAGTAATTGAAACTTGCCGTGCTATATTCCAAAAAAAAATAAAGGACTACGGTACTTCCTGGAGAATATTACGGACAGAATCACTTACAGACCAAATATTTATTAAAGCTCAACGCATTAAAACAATTGAGCAGAATGCAACCCGCAAAGTAAATGATACTGTGGTGGATGAATTTATTGGTATTATTAATTACGCAATTATTGCATTGATTCAAATGGAACTCACCGATAAAGATCCAATGTCAATGGAAGAAAATAAAACCATTGCATTATATAATCATCAGGTGCAACGAATTAAAACATTGATGGAAGATAAAAATCATGATTATGGTGAAGCATGGAGAGATATGCGTATCACCAGTTTTACTGATTTGATACTGATGAAATTATTGCGTATAAAACAAATAGAAGAAAATGATGGAAAAACACTCATATCAGAAGGCGTGGATTCCCATTATTCAGATATGGTGAATTACAGTGTATTCGCATTGATTAAACTTAAAGAAAAAGGACAGTTATAATGAATAAAGTATTGTTCCCGACAAGCAGAATTTTAGTTGGATGTTTATTTATTTTTTCAGGTTTAATAAAGGCAAATGATCCGGTTGGTTTTGCCATTAAATTGGAAGAATATTATGAATTGTTTGCTAATGCAGGTAATGCTTTTTTATTCTTCAAATCAGATTTTATAATTAATACGGTTGTGTTTCAGGCTTCTTTGATTTGTATAGTGGAAGTGGCGTTGGGTATTGCATTACTCCTCGGTTTATCAGGCAGATTAGTTGCGTGGCTGTTGCTGTTAATGATATTATTTTTTACTTGGTTAACAGGATATTCTGCAATTACCGGAAAAGTAACAGACTGCGGATGTTTCGGCGATGCTATTCCGCTTACTCCATGGCAATCATTTTATAAAGATCTGGTGTTGACTTTTCTCATTCTAATTATTTTTTACAACAGAGAAAAAATAAAGACTCTGATTCCAAAAGTTCCTGCTTTTGCATTATTTCTGGCTGCTACAATCTTTACCACATGGGTTGCAGTTACGGCAATTCGTCATGATGTATTTAAAGATTTTAGACCTTATGCCATTGGAAATAATATTGAAGAGTTAATGCAAATTCCTGCAGATTCTAAAAAAGGAATTGTACAAATGACGTATGCTTATCAATCAAAAGAATCAGGTAAAATTGAGAAAGTAAAAATTAGATCTGATAAAAATGATTACAGTGTGTTAACCGAATATGCAGATACCACAAAATGGAGTTTTGTGGAAAGAACAGATAAAGTAATTGAAAAAGGATTTATACCAAAGATTGTTGATTTTGCGGTAATTGATCTGGATGAAAATGATGTAACCGAAAAAATTCTGAATGAAGATGACTATATGTTTATGATTGTAAGTGCTGATTTATCCAAAACAAATAGAGAAGTATGGCAATCTATAAATACCTTGCAAAAAGCAGCAGAAGGAGATGGGATTTTTACATTTGGTTTTGTTTCAGCATCGGCAGATGATATTGAAGCTTTCCGACATGCAAATCAAACTGCATTTCCATTTTATAAAGGTGATTATAAAGTTACACTCACAATTATGCGGGTGAATCCCGGAATTGTATTATTAAAAAATGGAACTGTAATAGATAAATGGGCATGGCGTGATTTACCAAACTATCAGTATATTAAAGCAAAATATTTTAATGAGAGACAACCCGGAGAAATTACTTTTACCACGGATAGTAAAGTTGAATTATTTACAGAGGGAGAGTCCGTTATCGATAAAATTGATGGCAGCATGGAGCCTTATAATGAATTCTTTTTAGTGGATGCCGATGGCAATGATGTAACACTTAACGTTTTTAGCGATTCATTGCCGGTGTATATGTTTATCGTAAATGATCTCACACAACTTTCGCAAGATGTTTTTGGAAAACTATTGCCATTAATGCAAGAGTTATCTGCAAATGGAAATAAGTTTTTTGTTGTCAGTCAAAGTGATTTCGCATTATTAAATCAAATGAAAGAAGCAACTAAATTGGATTACACAAATTTAAATTGCGATGGAGAAGTGCTGATGAAAATAGTACCGGAAAATACCGGATTGGTAATTCTCAATTACGGAGAAGTAGTAGCTAAATATTCACAAAGTAATTTACCTGAGCCGGGAAATTTCAGAATACCTCAATAAGATTATCTTGATACATTTTATCAAACAACGGTTAGTGAGTGGATTATTTGTTTTATTCGGTGTGGTTGTCCTGGTATTTTTTATTTTTCAATTAGTGCGTTTTAATCCTGCGTATGCTGTAGCCGGTGAATCAGCAAGCGAAGAAACTATTCGCAATATTTCAAAAGAATTGGGTTTGGATAAACCGGTGCTTACTCAATTTGGTGTGTACATAAATAATCTCTTGCCACTTTCAATACATAATAATCAAGATACAGAAAGTGCTATTTATTTTGATGATACTAAATATCATTATATCCAATTATTTGTTATCGGCAATTACAATATCATTTTAAAAAGACCTTATCTCGGCCGTTCATTTCAAACCAACAGAAGTGTAGCTTCTTTACTTTGGGAGCGCATTCCAAGTACTTTAATTCTTGCTGTTGCTGCAATGGTATTGGCAACTGTAACAGGAATTATATTGGGTGTAATCGCAGCAATAAAACCACATTCATTAACGGATAAAATTTGTACTGCCGGTTCTGTTTTGGGAATTGCATTACCTTCTTTTTTTGCAGCTATTGTTTTGCAATTAGTATTTGCATATTTACTTGCAGGTATAACAGGGTTTAAAATGACTGGAAATTTATTTGTAGCTGATTCTTATTCAGGCAAAGAATTTTTATCAATTCGCAATTTAATATTACCTGCAATTGCTTTGGGCATACGGCCTATTGCGGTGATAACTCAAATTACAAGAAGTAGTATGCTGGATGTATTACATGCAGATTATATTCGAACTGCGTATGCAAAAGGTTTAGCTCAACGCATTGTTGTTTTTAAACATGGATTGCGCAATGCCTTAATTCCGGTAGTAACTTCTGTAACAGGTTGGTTTGCTTCCTTGCTTACAGGTGCCTTTTTTATTGAAGTAGTTTTTAATTATAATGGTTTGGGATTTGAAACCATAAATGCAATTAAAACAAAAGATATTCCGGTGGCAATGGGTGCTGTTTTATTTACTGCAACTATTTTTGTGGTGGTGAATTTACTTACCGATATCTTGTATAGCGTAGTAGATCCAAGAGTGAAATTGCAATCATCCAAATAAAAAATATGCGTATTTATTTAGTGGGATTTATGGGCAGTGGAAAAACTAAAAACGGTAAAATACTTGCTGCAAAAACGGGTATGCAATTTATAGATCTGGATGATTTAATTACGCAACTTGAAAATAAATCTATTGCCGAAATCTTTGCTGCAAACGGAGAAGATTATTTCAGAACATTGGAAACACAAATACTTTTATCTACTCAATCTTTTGAAAATGCAATAATATCCTGCGGGGGAGGAACACCTTGTTTTAATAATAATATGCAATGGATTTTGGAAAATGGAAATTGTATTTATCTGACAGCACCTATTGAAATTTTATTTGGCAGATTAAAAGAAAAACAAAGCAAAAGACCTTTGTTAAAAAATTTTACTGATGATGAATTACGGCAATATATTGAAAGTAAAATTGAAGAGCGCAAACCATTTTATAACATGGCACCTGCAATTGTGGATACATCTCATTCTGATAAAGAAAAACAACTGTTGAAATTAGTGAAGCGCTGGAAAAATGATCAACTCAAATAAATACCTTCCTCACCTTCTTTGCTTATAATTACTGTGATATGTTCCTGCAAAGTTGTGCTTAATGATAAGCCAACAAAGTCCGGTTGAATAGGAAATTTTTTATGTGTTCTTTCCACCAACACTGCTATCTGAATTTTATGCGGAGCTAATTCAAGAAAGGGTTTTATAGCATGAATTAATGTTCTTCCGGAATTAGAAACATCATCTACCAATACAATTACTTTATCCTGTACATCTTCCTTGCTCAACGAAATTTTTGCAGGACTTTCTGATGGATTATTTTTATTCACATCAATATGACTCAATTTTATTTTTCCTGGAATAATATGTTCTAAAGCATCATAAATTTTAAATGCCAAAGCATACCCTTCTGAGTTGCGCCCGATACCTGCAATAATAATTTCATCCTCATCATAATTGTCTTCTGCAATCTGATATGCAATGCGTTTTATTTTCTGCTGCATCTGCTCCTTCGTGAAAATTAAAGTATAACTGTCATTCATATTAATGGTTGATTACAATTGATTTTTGAAATTGTTGATTATTGATTTGAATTACAAGTATATAAAATCCCGAAGGAATATTTTCAATTGAAAAAGTAAAATCAGAATTTTCAATCATTTTACTTGTAATGAAAACACATTTTCCTAATGCATCATACATTTGCAAATCAAGATTTCCCTGAGGTAAGTTTTCCAGCGTAAAGTATGTATTGGCGGGATTTGGAAACACTTTTATATCTGCGACTGCATACCTTAATGTTGGTGTTGAAAATAATAATACTGAAGACCATTCAGACACTCCAAACTCTTCACAAAATGCACGCACCTGACATTGATATCCATTGCCGGGAGTTAAAAAATTAAAATTGATAATGTGAGATGTCAATTTATGCTTATACATATTCCCAGTAGAATATTCCTTTATTTTAACTTGATATCCTGATGCATTTGGAATTAAATCCCAATGTAATTGAGCACTTGTGGGAGTAATATTATCTACCTCAACATTTACAGGTGCATTTAAATAATTTTCGGCTTCGCAACCCCAACTACCTGTAAGTGTACGGAATGCATTTGCCTTGCCATAGCCCCATGCATTATTTGGTAATTCATCACCTGTGAATTCATCTTGCTTTGCATTTTTAAGAATTGCATTTTTTACTTCTTGCCAGTTTGCATTCGGATTCTTTTGGAAATATAAAGCCGCAATTCCTGTTACAACAGGCGAAGCGAATGATGTTCCATTTTGTAAATAATGCATGCCGTCAGGAGATATATTATTTGCAGCACCTAAACTTATTAACCAATCAGTAAGTACCGTTGATCCCGTTGTCAAAACCATAGAACCCGTTGCCGTAATATCCGGCTTAATACGATTATCTCTTGTAGGTCCAAAACTTGAAGTTGCAGCTAAATCATTTGCAAAATAGGGAAGCGTAATATTTTCTCCATAATAATTTGTCATCGTATCTCTGTTCACATAACTACCTACTGAAATAACTTTATTACTGCATTGCCAATAGCCAACAATATTCTGAGTGAAGTCCGGAAATTTATAATGAATTATATCCGGCAACATAATATCCGCAGGCAAATCTGTAATAACATAATTGGAATATCCGGTGTAAGTTTCTGTTGAATAGATATCAAATTTTCCATTGCCATGTGTTGTAAATCTCCAGTAATAATTTGTGTATGCAGGCACAATTACAACTTCTAAAAAGTAAGTACCATTTAAAGATTGGATATAGGTTTTTATATTGCCAATAAAAGTTACGCCATCATACAAATCATAATTAGTTGAATCAATATTTCCATCTGGAAGATTATAATCATTCATCACATTATAATCCGGAGAAGCGCCACGAAAAATCCATCCTGTAGGATTATCAGCACCAATAGAAAAATATACATTGTTAAAATCCGCAGTATCTGCAAATGCCTGAAAATAAATTGCATTGGTATAACTCAATTTTTTAAACCAGGTAAAATGTGCGGTATCAGAAACAGTATAACCCAAATGAATTTGTGCATTACCACCATTACCTGCCGCAGCCACCAAAGCCCTTCCCGGAGTTTCGGTAATTAAATTATTTATTGCTTTTGTTGTTAAATCTTTTCCATCATGTGAGCCATCATAACTTCCAAAACTTGTATTGATTACACAAGGCTTTCCGAGTTCCGCCGCTTTTTGATAGATATATGCAATAGCATCTACAGTACGAGAAAAATAATCATCATTAAAATCAAGCGCAACTAAAATTAAATCTGCATTAGGTGCAACACCATGAAATTTATTTGCCGCATTTCCACTCGAAGCAGCAACGCCTGTAACACCGCTGCCGTGACTATACCAATAGTTATAATCAATATGCGGACATGTTCCATCGGCAATTGAAATACTATCACATTCAATTCCATAACCATAATCATCAGGTGCAGGAAATACATTGGATAGTGTTTGATCCCACAAATATTTTATTCGTGTATTTCCAAATGCATCTGTAAAATCCGGATGATCAAAATCGAAAGGTGCATCAATAATTCCTATCACCACACCGGTTCCATCATACGATTGATCTAATGGCCAGGTTCCATTATAAGCAGAGTCCACATTGTTTTGAATTACCATCACATCATTTAATAAATGCATTTTGGATTTCGGGCAATCAATAAGAGATACAAAAGACAAGTTGCGCAATTCATTTATAGTTGCAGTATTTAATTCAGCAGAAATAATATCTCCGCTTACAAATTTTATTTTCAATTGTTTTGATTGCAGATATTGTTGAATCGCATTTGGCTCACCCTGAATTAAAACCGGCAATAATACATCCGGATTGCGTTGGGTTTTTAATTCTTTATTTAATGCTAAGGTGATAGGGCTAATTTTAGTTTGTTGTGCATGCAGGCTTGTTGCTAAAATCAGCAGCATCCACATTGTACAAATATTGAAACTAGTTTTCATAACATTAAAATTGTGTTTACAGTCTTAAAATTAAGTGTAAATTAGCGACTGTTCAGGTTGCACAACTATGCATATACTTCCACAAATAATTTTCCTGTTGGCTTTCGGAGCCACCTGCTTTTTTGCCTTCAGGCGTTACAGCGCAATTCGCAGAAATATTTTATTAGGCAGAGATGAAGATTTAAGTGATAATAAAACCCGACGCATTGGCAATATGTTGCTGTTTGCTTTAGGGCAAAAGAAAATGTTCCGCAATTTAATTCCGGCAGTGCTGCACTTTTTTATTTATGCAAGTTTTATAATTGTAAATATTGAAGTGATAGAAATAATTGTGGATGGACTAAGTGGTACACATCGTTTTTTTGCACCTTATCTCGGCGGTTTTTATCCATTTATGATAAGTGTTATTGAAATACTTTCTGCACTTGCTTTCATAGCGACTTTAATTTTTTTATGGCGAAGAAATATTATTAAAGTAAAACGATTTACTCAAAGTGAAATGAAGGGATGGCCGTTTAAAGATGCCAATCTGATTTTGATATTTGAATTAATTCTGGTTACTGCAATACTTACGATGAATGCGGCAGATTATCAATTGCAAAGTATGGGAGCTGTACATTATTCAGCTACCGGTAAATTATTTGTATCTCAATTTACTTCTACATTGTTCAATGGATTTTCTGAATCTGCTTTAATTGGAATTGAACGCACTGCATGGTGGCTGCATATAATTGGTATTTTATTTTTTCTTAACTACATACCTTATTCAAAACATCTGCATATTTTTCTTGCATTCCCCAATAGTTATTTTATGCGATTTAAACCAAAAGGTGAAATTGAAAATATGCCTGTAATTGCCAATGAAGTAAAAACTATGTTGGATCCTTCAGCAACAGTTACAGAAATTATTAATCCACCAAAAACATTTGGCGCAAAAGATATTACTGATCTTACATGGAAGCATTTAATGGATGCATATAGTTGTACGGAATGTGGACGTTGCACTGCGGCTTGTCCTGCAAATCAAACCGGAAAAAAATTATCTCCAAGAAAAATCATGATGGATACCAGAGATAGGGCAGAGGAAGTGGGAAGAAATATAGATAAGCACGGAATGGATTTCACCGACAACAAATCTTTATACGGTGATTATATTACGGCAGAAGAAATCAGAGCATGCACAACTTGCAATGCTTGTGTGGAAGAATGTCCGGTAAATATTAATCCGCTAAGTATAATTATTGAATTGCGACGCTATGCAATCATGGAGTTAAGCGATTCGCCCGAACCATGGACGCAAATGTTTAATAATTTAGAAAACAATTCAGCACCATGGCAATTTAATCCTGCCGACAGATTGAAATGGAAAGATGAAATGAAATAATACATTGTCATCCATATTTTTTTTTATAAAAAATACAATTAAAAAAACTGTGAAGCAATGGCGCCAACATACTTAAAGCTTTTGAAGTTATGATTACTAAATATCAAAAAATATTATTTTGCTTAATAGTAACATTACATTTTCAACTTGTAACTATTGCTCAATGGAATATTATTTATAGTTCAGAAGATGTGTTGACTAGTGTGGATTTTTATAACTCTGAATTTGGAATAATTGGCGGACCTTATAACATATTCTTAACCTATGATGGAGGTGAAACTTGGATTGATAAAAGTGATATCTATGATGTGACGGTTATTAACAAATTAGCAATTATTGATGATACTACTTTAATAGTTGCAACTACTTTACCTACAGGAATACTTGCATCTTCAGATAGTGGTTTAAGTTGGAATTTTATTAATGCGCCTAGTGACGTGGATATTTATAGAGAATTTGAATTTTTTAGTAAAGACACAATTATTTCCCTTTTTGAATATTTCCCCTTTGTGTGTCGCACTTATTCGTTTTTCGATACGCTATCCTGCAATGTTGCTATAAGCCCTTTTTTATTATTTGATATTTCATTTCCAACATCTCAGGTTGGATATGTGTGTGGTCAAGAAGGTATTTATAGAACCTTGGATGGGATTTTAACTTGGGAGCAAGTATTTAATAGTTCTACTACCAAAATACAATTTATAAATCCCACCATTGGATTTGCACTTTATGGAAACGAATTCATAAAAACAGTTGATTATGGAAATAATTGGTCAACAACAGATTTTGCAGAAGAAATAAATCCTATTGATATAGAAGACTTTACAATAGTAGATGATTCAGTATTTTTTATAATAGGAACTGCAGTTGATAAAGGTAAAATCGTTAGCTCTTATAATAATGGAACTGATTGGATAATAAATGATATTCCTACTCAAATAAAGTATTTATTTGATATTGATTGTTTAAATAAGGATACTTGTTATGCTATTGCTTCTTCTTTTATTGAAGGTGTACATATGTATTATTTACTTAAAACAACAAATGGTGGTGGTATTTCAACTTTACATAATCTAAATCCTAATTTCAATTTCACTCTCACCCCCAACCCCGCCACTTCCATTCTTCAAATACAATTATCATTAAAAGAAAATAATTACACCATCCAAACATTTAATTTAGTTGGAGAATTAATGCCTGTAAATTTTCAAAATAATCAAGCAGATATTTCACAACTACCGTCAGGTATTTATTTTACAGAAATAATAACCGAACAGGGAAGAGCGGTGCAGAAATGGGTGAAGATGTAAGTTAGCAATTGACAGTTGACAAATGGACAGTTGACAATGAAAAAAAAACTTAGACTATTGACTTTTGACTATTGACAAAAAAGTGTTTCGGGTTTCAGGTTTCAAATTAAAAAATTATCGTTCGTCTTTGCATTAAAAGGCTATTGGCTTTTGGCGATAACTTTGACTATTGACTATAGACAGTTGACAGTTGACAATGAAAAAACTCATCAACGAAATTCATAATTGATTACTCATCATCACGGATTTTTTTTATTCACTACTCACCACTCACTATTCACTAATAAAAACTCATCACTTATCACTCATTACTGATTTTTTATTCACCATTCACCATTCACTTTTTAATATCTCATCATTGATCACTCATCACTAATTTTTTTATTCACCTTTCACTATTCACTTTTTAATATCTCATCATTGATCACTTATCACTAATTTTTTTATTCACATTTCACTATTCACCACTCACTAATAAAAACTCATCATTGATTACTGATCACTGATTTTTTTATTCACTATTCACCACTCACCATTCACTAAAAACATTTGCATTTCTAAAAATAAAACCTTACACTTGTAAATCCAATCACCTTAAAAACTAACTACCATGAGTAATTTTATACTTAACAAAGTTTTCAGAAACTCGCAACTCGCAACTCGCAACTCGCAACTCGCAACTCGCAACTCGCAACTCGCAACTCGCAACTCGCAACTCGCAACTCGAAAAATTCTCTTATATTTAATACTCTTTCTCATATTTAAAACGGGCGATGTGCAAGGTCAGCAATACATGTATAAAATGTGGGAGCACAGTCAGGGGCTTCCCGATACAGTAAGTTGGATGGCGCATGTGCAGGATAATGATGGTAATACTTTTATTACTGGTAATACATTAGTTGCAGGCGAAAAAGCAAACATCATAACTACAAAATATGATCGCAGTGGCGATGAAATCTGGCAGGTTACTTACAACAGCACTTTTGATGATAACGATTACGGTACAGCAATTACTTTAGATGATGATGGTAATGTTTATGTAGCAGCCGCAAGTTTTATTTCGGCAACAAATCAATACGATTATCGCACAATTAAATATAATAGCACAGGTACATTGCAATGGACAAGTACTTACAATGGCACAGGAAGTTTATATGATATTCCATCCGATATAATAGTTGATGCATCGGATAATGTATATGTTACCGGTGGAAGTTTTGGTAGTGGAACAGGTTGGGACTATGCAACAATAAAATACAACAGCAGTGGTACACAACAATGGGTAAGTCGCTATAATTATAATGGCAATGATGATGCAGCAAGCGGACTTGCAATTAATAATAGTGGCAGAATAGTAGTAACCGGAGGTAGTGCACAAGCAGTAGATAACTGGGATTTTGCAAGTGTAAAATACAATCAGAATACAGGCGTACAATTAGATGTGCAACGCAACACAGCAAGCGGACTTGGTATTGACAGAGTATATGGATTTACTATTGATGGTGATGATAATATTTATCTCACAGGTAGAGCCGCAATAAGTGGACAAGGCTATAATATGCGCACTGTAAAAATGGATAGTTTACTCACGGTGCAATGGAGTAAAACTTACGATGCAGCCAATGGCGATGACGTAGGATATGCAGTACAAGTGGACTTAGCAGGTTATGTATATGTAACCGGAAGTATTACAAATGCAGAAGGCATATTAAATGGATTTACAGTAAAATATAATAGTGCCGGCACCGTCCAATGGTCAGCAATAGAAACAGCAAACAACGGAAGTGATTTAGCAACATGGAATACAGATTTAAGTATCAGTGAAGACAACGATATAGTAATTGCAGGCACAACACATAATGGTGCAAACAGCGATATAATAATGTATATCTATAACAGCGATGGCGAAAAACAATGGACAGAAACATGGAACGGAACAGGTAATGGAGACGACACTCCTTACTTTGTACATGCAGATTTTAATAATCAAATTTATATTGGTGGTAAATCATTTTCAGGTACAAACGATACCTATATATTGGTGCGCTACAAACAAGTAAATTATACCACACCACCCGATGATGATACAGATAAACCAATTCAACTTACATGGTTTGAAAACAAAGGACAAATAATAGATACAGATGAAAATTTAAGAAGCGATATTAAATATTATACACAGCGACATTACCCCGCACTGTATGCAAGTGATGATAGTTTATTTATGGTGTTCAGCCGCATAGATACTAATACAACCACAGACGATACACTTGCAAGAATAGACATTGGATATTACAACAGCAGCAGCACAAAAGAAATACATCATGCTACAAGCAACGGAGGAGAATATTTAAATTATTTTCTTGCACATACAGGAGCACAAGGAATTACAAATGTGCAGCAACATGAAAAATTATACATAACAGAATTATATCCGAAAGTGGATTTAATGTATTACTTCGATAATGCAGGAATAAAATATTATTTGATAATAAAACCCGGATACAGCGCACAACAAAATCCGATACAGATGGTAATAAATGGCGCAACAAAAACAATAAATGCAGATACCACTCTTACACTCACAACCGACATTGGTGAAATAACTTTCCGCACGCCCGATGCATACCAAATAGATGATGATGGAAGCCGTATTGATTTAGGTTGGGACGCCACTTATACAAGTGTGAGTGATAGAATTGGTTTTGGATTGGGTAGTTATACAAGTAGTAAGGTGTTGGTGTTGGAGATAGGGGTGGGGATGTTTTTAGGGGGTGGCGGTGGTTGTGAACCAAATGTAATTTGGGGTACCTACTATCAAGGAGGAGAAAATGAAATACTAAGTGATGTTAAGATTAATAGCAATCCTATTGATTTTGCACTATACATTTCTGGAACTACAACCACTTCTGCATCTGAGTTTCCTTCCGAGTTGATTTTTATGAATGATTTGACGGGAACTGCTTATGATTTGATTATTCAGAAATTTAATTTAAAGGACGAAGACCCAACTTATGATAAATATGAAGGAAAGTGGGCGGTATATGTGGGTGGGTCAGAAAATGAGAATTATTACAATTCAAAAAATTGCCAATTATCAATAGGCAACAATGGTAAATTAATTTATTTTATTGGGCCAACATATAGTGATGATTTGCCTGTATTAGATAATTACACTGGTGATCCAGATAATTTATTCGATAATGACATTAATGCTGATCTTGATGGATGTGTCGGATTACTATCAAGTGAAGGGAATTTGTTATGGCTCTCGTATTTAGGAGGGGCAAGCGGAAATACAACATTGACCCAGATACAAACAAAACCCGAAGGCGGTTTTTTGGTTACTGGATCTTCAAGCGGTGGAACTGATTTTCCATTTTTTGATCCCACCGGAACAATGCCTTATTCTTCATCAGGTAAAAAAGGTTTTATTATAGAAGTTGATCCATATCATCATTTGCAGATGGGTACTTTATTCGGAAGTTCAATCTATGATATAATAAATGATGTTTCAATTAATAACAGTGGTGAGATAGTCATTTGTGGAAATACATCAGGATCATCAATGCCAGTAACTATAGGAGCTTGTGATAATTCTTTTGCAGGTGTAGTTGATGTTTTTATAGCTAAAATTCAGTCTGATGGAACTGATAGAGATTTAGATTGGTGTACTTATTATGGGGGTGCAGGTACTGACAGAGCAAATGCATTAACTATAGATGAAGATAATAATGTATATGTTACAGGAGAGACCTATAATTATGATTTAGCTGCCGAATATAAATTTCCATTGATAGATGCAGGAGAATATTTTGATGATTTATATATAGAAACCTCTGTAGGCGAACATAAAGGATTTATTTTAAAGACAGATATAGATGGAAATTGTGAATGGGCTACTTTATTTGGAGGTGATTCTGAAACTTATTGTAGAGATATAACCTCAGATGGTCAAAATATTTTTATTGTTGGTAACGAAGAAGATGCTGGGGATGATTTTCCTCTTAATCCCTCTGATTATAGTGGTGTTTATTTTGATGACATAGAAGGAGTAAATGGTCATACATCTTTTGTTTCTATGTTTAACAAAAATACAAGTTTACGTTGGTCAACATTTTTAGGTGATGATGCGCACAATGGTGCTGTTGCCGCATCTATAAATCATGAATATCGAGATGAATTATATGTTGTAGGGTTTTTTAGTAATTCTTATTTATATTCTGGTTATTTACCATTATGTGATCCAGGAGAGGACGCCTTTTATGATGAAAGTATTGCGGGTGAATTAAACCATGGATTTATTAATGGATTTGATGTGAACATGTTTGAGGATATTGAAACTCATTTAACTCAAGTAGAAGTAAATTCTTCCTACAATATCTATCCTAATCCTACAGATCACTTGCTTAATGTTTATAAATCAGATAAGGCAATGTTTACGGTTGAAATATATAATTTGATGGGTAAATTGATTTATAGAAATCTCGACTTCTTAAACACTTGTGTAATCAATGTTTCATCATTTTCTTCTGGTACTTATCTTTTGAAAATTACATCAGATACTCAAATTGCTAATTATTTATTTGAAAAATTATGAACAAAATTATTCTATTAATATGTGCGATAATTATTGGCTCGTACTGCTTTGGACAATGGCAATTAATTGAACCGTTGCCAAGTGGTTTTTCAGGGTTTAAAGGAATTCAGTTTGTAAATAATAATACCGGATTTGTTTGTAGTTATAATGGTGTTGGCAAAACCACAGATGCAGGTGAAACTTGGTCATTTAATACGGAGCATATAGGGGATTTTACAGAAGTGCAATTTATTAATCCCGACACTGGTATTATTTGTTGTGATCCGGTAGAAGGAAATGAAATTATGATGACTTTGAATGGAGGAGAAACCTGGACATTTCCAAATGTAGAACCCTATAACTTTACGGTAACTGATGTAGCTTTTTTACCAGATGGAAAAACTTTAATTGTAGATTGCAATTCTGGTGGAATAGTATATCTTCATACTATAAATGATTTGTATTCGGCTTATTCCGGCACACTCCCTATGCTAAATGGAATATATTGTTTTGATATGCAATTTGTAAATCAGGATACAGGATATATTGCTGGATATTTCGATTCTGAAACAGGAGGTGATGGATCGTATACAATACGAACTAACGATGGTGGACTTACATGGAATAATTCATTAGAAATTGACGGACCTGATCTTGGTATTTCATTTCCTTCTTCTAAAACTGGATATGGATTTTCTAATAATTATCATTTATGGAAAACTAATAACTATGCTGACACTTGGGAAGAACTTCCCTGGATATTTAATGAAGATATACCTGGGTTTACATTTACTAAAGTTTACTTTTTTAATGATTCGGTTGGATTTGTAATTACACAAAATGGCGAACCAGATCATTATGAAGTTTTAAGAACAATAAATGCAGGTGTTAGTTGGGATACAACGCTATTTGAAACTTCGGAATATGACAATACTTGGTTTCTTGATCTTTTTTGTACCAGTAGCGATACTTGTTATTTAACATCAACTTCTGGAATTTTTAAAACAACAAATGGTGCGGGTTTACCAGTTTTGCCTTTATCTATATATGATGGAGAAATTAACTCTTTCACTCTCACTCCCAACCCCGCCACTTCCATTCTTAATCTACAATTAGCATTAAAAGAAAATAATTACACCATCCAAACATTTAATTTAGTTGGAGAATTAATGCCAGTAAATTTTCAAAACAATCAAGCAGATATTTCTCACCTACCACCCGGAATTTATTTTACAGAAGTAATAACCGAACAGGGTAGGGCAGTGCAGAAATGGGTGAAGATGTAAAATGAAATTATGAAGGAATTTGCAAATTATAAATCAATAACCACCGCAACGTCCCCAAGCTGCGCAAGGGAGACGTTGCGGGAACGGAAAGTAAATCTATTGATATTATTAAATTAAGTGAAGGATTTTATTTAATAAAATTTATAACAGAAGCAGAAATCTTCACAAAATCCTTAATAAAATTGAATTATGAATAAATTATTAATTCTAATTTTTTTTCTGTTAAATTGTTCCTATGGTTTTTGTCAATGGGAACCAGTTTTTCATAGGGAAGGATCTCCTTCTTTTAAAGAATTATTTTTTTTTAATCAAGACACAGGTTTTATAATAACCTATAATAGTCTAATTATTACTTATGATGGTGGTAATAATTGGGAAGAACAATTTATGGATAATGTTTACTTTCAATTTGCGGATGTCGTTTCAGATTCTTCTGCTGTCATTTGTTGCAATTATGAATTTGATAGTCTTTTTGTTACAACAAATAGAGGTATTACCTGGATAAAATACCCAACAAATGTGGAATCATTACTACCCTTAACTGATATAGATTATATCAGTTTGCATAAATCAGTTGCTATTACGGATGATGCTCCTATTTATGTATTTCAAGGTAATTATCCTTATGGAACACTATCAAGTTTTTCATTGATAGAAGCTACAGGTGTAACAAGTGTTATTACTATGGTTAACGAAGACACGGGTTATGTTTGTGGTGAAATAATTGGTTGGGATAATATAGGAACGGTATATAAAACTACTAATGGAGGCTACTCATGGTTTAGTAATGATGATATGTATGGACCTACCTATTTTATGCAATTTACAGATTCAAATACTGGATTTGGCTGGGGTTACGATGGTTTTTGTAGTACAACAAATGGAGGCCTTAATTGGAGTTTCCATGAAATAAATATTGGTATAGTTTATAAATATCGTTATGAAGGGATACAATATTTTATTAACAATTTATCAGGATTTTTATTTGTTTCAGATATTTTGTTTGATGATAGCAGTCTAAGAAGTTTAGCTAAAACAAATGATGGTGGATTGAATTGGTATCGAACTGATTTTAGCTTATCAGATATTGATTTTGGATATCGAGATATATATTGTTTGGATGATGATACCTGCTTCATACTTACTACCAACACAATATATAAATCCGTGAATGCAAGTGCACCGGATTTAACCATAAATATTTTAAATGAAAACCTGATATCATTGCATTTATTTCCCAACCCCGCCACTTCCATTCTTAATCTACAATTATCTCTAAAAGAAAATACATACACAATCCAAACCTTCAATTTAGTAGGAGAATTAATGCCAGTAAATTTTAAAAATAATGAGGCAGATATTTCTCACTTACCACCCGGCATTTATTTTACAGAAGTAATTACCGAAAAAGGCAGGGCGGTGCAGAAATGGGTGAAAATGTAAAATGAAATTATGAAGGCATTTATAAAATATAAATCGTTAACCTCCGCATCGTCCCCAAGCTGCGCAAGGGAGACGATGCGGGAACGGAAAACTTTATAACGCTCTTAATCAATATCCACAGAGATTCACCTAAGGGTGGTAACTCTGTGGGAGCAGAATAACAAAGCAATTCATTAAATTATGAAAATATATATATACCTTCTGCTGACAACATTACTCATTTCATCAGAAGTAAAAAGTCAATGGGAATTTTATCATGAATTTCCGGAATTAAGTAGTAATATTTATGATATTGAAATTGTAAATGAATCAACAATTTTTGTAAGCCGTGAATATCAAATATTTAAAAGTATTGATTTTGGAAATTCATGGATAATGATATATGACACAGCAGGTGCTGATGGAGCTGGTTTTTATGATATTGAATTCTTAAATGAGAATTTTGGATATGTATCAAAAGCTGCAGGCACTGGTGCCTGCCTCGCAACCGAAGATGGTGGAGAAACATGGGAAGCAGTAATACCTGTAGTAGGTGAATATTCGCCTGCAACCAATAATCTTTGCATAGCTGCACCCGGTCATATTTATCTTACAGCAGGTGAAGGATATTATGAAGGGAAAGTTTTATATACTAAAAATAATTTTATTACACTAGAACAAGTGCGTCCGGCAGAGTTGAATTTTTATCAGCAAGTCGCAGATATTGATTGCATAAATGCAGATACTTGTATTGCAATTCATGGTACCCCATACTGTTGTTCAGAAGGAGTCGAAATGGGAGTTTATAAAACTACGAATGGTGGTATTGATTGGGAATTAAAAAAGTTATTATATCAGGGAATGGATATTGAATTTACAAGTTCAAATGTACTTTATACTTTTAATTATGCCAATATAATTAAATCGCTTGATCAAGGAGAAACTTGGGATACTTTAAAAAAACATGTTCCTGGTGGAAGTTTTGAATCTATGAAATTTCTTAATGATTCAGTCGGCTATCTTGCAGAATGGATATACCCTGAGAATAAAGTTTATTTTACAGAAAATGGTGGTGAAACATGGATAGAAAATACAATAGACAGTATGCCAGCAGGAAAAATTACTGCAATTGATTGCTGGAATGTGGATTCTTGTTTTTTTGGTTCAAGCCGTAAACTGTATAAAAATTTTAGCGATCCTGTTTCAATTATGGAAAATGGAAATACATCTAATAGCATTTTTAAAATTTCCCCCAACCCCGCCACTACCATTCTTCAAATACAATTACCATTAAAAGAAAATAATTACACCATCCAAACATTTAATTTAGTGGGAGAATTAATGCCTGTAAATTTTCAAAATAATCAGGCAGATATTTCTCACTTGCCACCCGGCATTTATTTTACAGAAGTAATAACCGAACAAGGTAGGGCAGTGCAGAAATGGGTGAAGATGTAAGCAATTGAAAGTTGACAATGGACAGTTGACAATGAAAAAAAACTCATTACTGATCATATTGGTATTAGTAAAAAACCCCGTTGTTGCGGGGTTTTTATTTTATAGTAGAATTAATCTGAATTAATTATCAGAATTTATTTTACCATTATTATCACAAACCGGGGGACATACTCCGGATGTTTTTCTTGAGGTACTATAAATGGAATTCGTAAGATCATTTCCTGAATCATCCACACCTACAATTACAGAAGCATCGGCACCAGCATCATCTTTTGCAAAATAAATTCTGAAAGAAGCAGCATCGGGATTTTCATTGCGGATAATATCTATTGCATCCAACTGATCTACATCTATTATAGTGCCTTTAAGTATAGCATTTGTTGCCGAAGCACTGCGCATATAATTTTTGACGTATGTATTTGCCTTGGTAATAGAAATAGATTCATTATTTCCCGGAATAGGATTGTATTTGTTTGCACTGATAAAAATAAAGGATACACTTAACACACATAACAGAGAACTTGCAATAGCAAGTCTTTTGTAAAAGGTAATTGTTTTTGACTTTTTCATTAGTTGGTTTTTAATGATTAAATAATTGTTCACGAAATAAATGTAGTATTAATTTTCTTAATTTAAATTACAAGCATTCACAATTAAACTCAACTTTCAAATTGCTTGAATATTAATCTTAGGAAAAACTATTTGACTTTATCTTTCAGAAATAATAGGGCTGATTACATCACACACCGGCGGGCATAATCCTGTGTTGAATCGTTTAGTACAATAAATAGTATTTACTAAATCATTTCCGGCAACATCTACACCTACAATGAGAGAAGCATCTGATCCGGCAGCATCTTTTGCATAATAAATTCTGATGGAATTGAGTGCAGGATTATTAGTGCTGAGAAGTGTAATGGCATTTAACTGTTCTGCACTTATTACCATGCCTTTAAGAACAGTATTGCTTTTTCTCGCATTGCGTATGTAATTTTTAAAGTAAGTATTTGCTGTGGTAATTGAAACAGTTTCAAGATTCCCTGCTTCTTGTGGATACTTATTTGCGCTAATAAAAATAAAGGAAATACATACAACGCATAACAATGAACTTGTAATTGCAAGTCGTTTGTAAAATGTAATGGGGTTTAACTTTTTCATTTGTTGGGTTTTGTTTGTTAAATTATTGTTCACGAAATAAATGTAAGGTTTATTTACCAAAACCTTTGCTCTTTGCGATAAATCCATGTGCCCTTTGAGGTAAAAAAGTGAATAGTGAATAGTGAATAGTGAATAGTGAATAGTGAAAAGTGAATAGTGAATAGTGAATAGTGAATGGTGAGTGGTTAGTGGTGAGTGGTGAGTGGTGAGTGGTGAGTGGTGAGTGGTGAGTGGTGAGTGGTGAGTGGTGAGTGGTGAGTAATGAGTAATGAGTGATCAAAGTTAATGATCAGGGATATGTTTTACTAGATACCCAATACTATTTAAATAAGTAATGAGTAAATGTAAAGACGAAAGATAATTTTGAACTTGAAACCCCGAAATCTGAAACTTTGATTTTTTTTCATTGTCAATTGTCCACTGTCAATTGTCAACTTTTAAACTTTGCGGACTTTGCGGTAAAAAGCCACTACGAAAAAGAGAATTTGTTTAAACCTGAGGAATATGTTTTTACATTTGTATCATTCTAAAAAATGTAATGTGAAGGAAGGATTAAATAATGTTCCGGTATTAGCAGAGTTGTTTGCCGGTGGCGAATCTCCGGAAATTTTATTCTGGGTAGGTTGTGCCGGAAGTTTTGATCAAAGGGCTCAACAAGTAACCGGTGCATTTGTAAAAATATTAAACAGTATCAATATAAAATTTGCAGTACTCGGTACTGAAGAAGGGTGTACCGGTGATCCGGCAAGAAGAGCAGGAAATGAATTTTTATATCAGATGCTGGCGCAAAATAATATTGCTATTTTAAATGGATATGGTATAAAAAAAATTGTAACTACATGTCCGCATTGTTTTAATATTATCAAAAATGAATATCCACAATTAGGTGGTAATTATGAAGTAATACATCATTCGGAATTTCTACAACAATTAATAAATGAAGGCAGATTAAAAGTGCAAGGTGGTGCTTTCACAGGTAAGCGAATTACATATCATGATTCCTGTTATCTCGGCAGAGCAAATGAAATTTATGATGCTCCCCGCCAAGTATTGCAAACATTAGATGCGGAATTAATGGAAATGCGCAGTTGTAAATCCAGAGGATTATGTTGTGGTGCCGGTGGCTCTCAGGTGTTTAAAGAATCTGAATCCGGAAATAAAGAAATAAATGTGGCAAGAACAGAGCAAGCATTGGAAATTAAAGCAGATATTATTGCTTTACCTTGCCCATATTGTAATATCATGATGACAGACGGCGTGAAAAGTTTTGATAAAGAAGATGCAGTTAAAGTATTTGATATTGCCGAACTAATTGCAAAAGGAAATAATTTAATATAGAGATGAATATAGAAGAATTTAGTCCACAATCCAGAGTATGGATTTATCAAAGCGACAGACCTTTTACTGAGGAAGAAATTATTTGGTTGAATAAAGAATTAGAAGTTTTTGTAAATCGTTGGACTTCACATGATCTGCGATTAAATGGATATGGCAAAGTGTTGGAAGACAGATTTATAATTTTAATGGTGGATGAAACACATACCAGCGCAGGCGGATGTTCTATTGATTCTTCCATGATATTTATGAAGAAACTTGCGAATCATTTGCAAGTAGATTTATTCAACAGATTTTTATTTTCATATAAGACAGATGATGGTATTATTACCCATTCTGTTTCTGATGCCGCCTCGCTTTTGCATGATGGACATTTAAATGAAGATACCGAAATATTTAATTGTTTGGTATTTACAAAAGCTGAATTTGATCAGAATTTCAAAACAACATTTGCCAATAGCTGGTTACTGCAATACATAAATTAATTGCGAATTATTTTATGTGTGTATTGTGTTCCGTCGCTTGCAATTAAATGCAATAAATAGATACCACTTGCTAATGTATTGTTCCAAATAACAATGGAATTATCTACTTGAATATCCGTAATTATTCTACCGGAAAAATCAGTGATATAACATTGCTGAATTGTTCCTGCATTTAATCCGGAAAGATCTAAATACAAATAATCAGTGAATGGATTGGGATAAATTTCAATACTATTTTTATTGATATTTTCTGCTTGCAATGTAGGACAAGGAAATGTAAAAGGAATACCGGGTGAGCCAAACGGACAACCTGCAATCCAGTTTTCAGGGATATTTGGATTATCGTTTTCCTCTATAAATTCTAAAGTATAACCATCGCCATCCGCATCAATTGGCCACGGGAGTTTGTCATTATATTTTACTGAGAACTGCAATGTAAAAGCAGCATCATATAACAACACCGCATCACCGCCATTTGATAGTGAAAAAGTAAATTCACCAATCACATTATCTAATCCGGGAAATGCAGTTGTGAGTGCATCTAATGAATCGGAAACCACTAATCTTTCTCCATCATTTAAAATTGTACCGGTGGGAAAAACAAAAATATTATTTTGTTGATCACGGAATTCCCAACCGGATAAATTTATTAAAGCACCACTGCGATTATATAATTCTATCCAATCACCAACTTTAAAAAAAGAAGCGGAGTTATAATTTATTTCACTTATTACTAATGGATAATCACAAGGAAAATACGCCGTACCCGGAGTGCCTCTCACGCAACCTGCAAACCAGTTATCAGGATCATTAGGATCATCATCAAAACTTTTTATTTGAAGCGAAGGTCCCATGCCATCTGCCGCACTTGGCCATGGAAGTGAATCAACATAATTAATTTCTACAATCGGTGTATTAGATGCATCAAGCAATCGTACCTGATCAGATTTATTTCCCAAACCAAAATCAAAACTGCCAATCACATTTGTAACATCGGGATACACCATTAAAAAAGTATCCAAGCTTTGCGCAATTACAAGATATGCACCTGGATCAATTGTAGTGGATGTTGGAATTATAAATGTGTTGTCAATATTTTCATCTTTTAATTTCCATCCTGAAATATTTACAGGCGAATTGCCATAATTATATAACTCCACCCAATCATTCGAATGCGCACTCGTATCGGCATGATACATAAATTCGCTAATGCCAATTGTTTGTGCAGATAAGAAAGTTGTAAATAAAAATAGTGGGGAGAGGATTATAAAAAATATTTGACGCATGTTTTGGAATTAATTTTTTCAAAGATAACAAGTGCATCATGGAGTATTTATCGAAATGCATTTTATAACTGCCTTTAAAATTGTTATTCACCCAGATAATATAAATCAAAAAACACTTTATATGTTTTTTCATTTGATGCAGAAGGCTCTCCATAATAAATAGCCAACCTTGCAATCATATTATCATGAATCTGAAAAGATAAATCGTTGCGCAATCCGAGAGCACCGGGTTCTACTTTTATTGCAGAATAACATTTGCGAAAATCATTTGCCAACTGATCGTACATCGTTAGAGCTTGATCTTGCGATAAAGTCTCACCAAAATATTGTAACACATTAGAAAGTTTGCCATCAGCAAAATAATGTACTTCAGAACGTGTAGCTCCTTGAAAAGTAAGATTGCAATCATAATAAATCCACATATCATTTGGCCTTGCTTCTCCTTTCTTAAAACCATCAGGATCATTCACAATAGTTGCTGCTTCTTTCAGGTCGTTACATAAATCTAATTGTTCCGTTTGAGCTGTTGCTAAAACTGATATAAATAGGATGGTGAAATAAAGAAAATGCTTTTTCATAATAGTATTTTTATTACGGGGGAAAAATAAAAAAAAAGGGGAGTTGCACCCCTTTCTACAAATTATTTTTTAATAACTTTTAATAAATCCACATCAAAAATTAACACAGAGTTTGCAGGAACAGGTCCGCCACCCATTGCTCCAAAGCCTAACTCGGCAGGAATAAAAAGTTTATAAGATGCACCTTCTTTCATCATTTTCAATCCTTCGGTCCAGCCAGGAATTACTTCGTCTACATTAAAAGTAACCGGAGAATTTGTTTCAAAAGAACTTTCGAATTCAGTACCATCTATTAATGTTCCTCTGTAATTTACTGTAACAGAATCTCCATCAACAGGCATGGAACCTGTACCTTCTTTAATTACTTGATATTGCAGTCCGCTGCTTGATACTTGTACGCCGGGTTTCGTCGCATTTTCTGCTAAGAAATCTTTCCCTTCCTGAAGTTTCTTATCCATTAACGCCATTTGCTTTTTCTGAAAATAAGAATTTAGATAAGTTACGGATGCTTCATTGTCTAACAGGATAGAAGAATCGTCTGCAAATGCCTGATGAATTGCGGTAGAAATAATATCCGTATTCAAATTTTCTATTCCTTGTTTTTGTAAACTTTCACCGATGTTAATTCCCAAAGCATAACTCAGTGAATCTTCAGCAGTAAGTAATTGTGGTGTTTTCAATGATGTTTTATTGCTACATGCCATAAATGTAACGGCAAAAAACATTGGTACTAATAGTCTTTTCATTTTTATAAATTTGAGGCGCAAAGATACACGGAAATAAAAGGAAATTACAGTATGCAAATAATAGATTCACAGTCGGGTCAAACAATTTATGCAGGATTTTTATCCCGCTTTGTTGCTTATATAATTGATATGTTGATGATAGGTATTGCCCGTTCCATTCTGGCCTTGATATTTGGGTTTTCTCTATTTCATCCTTCTATGGGAATAATTTGGTTTGGAAGTATTTTCGGTTTATTGTATTTCATTATAATGGAAGGAAGTAAGTATCAGGCAACTGTAGGGAAATTATTAATGCGTATTAAAGTAGTGAATCTGCAAGGTGGTCGCATAACGTTATCAGAATCTATCATTCGAAACTTATCAAAAATTCTTTCAGCAATATTTTTATTGATAGGTTTTTTGATGGTGCTATTGGATGATCGAAAAAGAGCATTGCATGATAGGATTGCAGGAACATTTGTAATAGAAGAATAAAAATTAAGCTTCTCCACCCCAACGATATCCGTTTACTGATAATCCTGCTAATTCCAAAGCCCGGTCAATTACTGTTGCGGTGAGTTCTTCAAAATTTTTAGGCTTACTATAATAGGAAGGAGAAGCCGGACAAATAATTCCGCCCGCCATTGTTACTGTTTCCATATTGCGTATATGGATAAGATTATAGGGTGTTTCCCGGATTAAAAGTATGAGCTTTCGACGCTCTTTTAAAATTACATCCGCAGCTCTTGTAGTTAAATCATTGGAGACTCCTGTGGCAATTCGTCCCAGAGTTCCCATTGAGCAAGGGCAAATAAATAATGTATCATATTTGGCGGACCCTGAAGCAAAAGGTGCCATGAAATCATTTTTATCATAATAGTGAAAGGGATAATTTTCATAATCACGATTGTCGAGTTCATATTGCCAAACATCTTTTGCATTGTCGCTCATCACTATACCAATTTTTTCAATTTGATCATTCATTAACAAAAGTTTATCGAACAACACTTTTGCGTAAATAGCACCGCTGGCACCCGATACCGAAACTATAATTCTACGTTTATTATCCGTCATAATCTTTATATTGATTGCAATTTAACTATTATGGAATTATTTTTGTTAAATCAAGCACCAAACTAAGATTGATAAATATGCGTAAGACTCTTTTATTTTCCGGTTTAATAGTAATTAGTGGCGTTATAGTTTCATTTGTTGTTCTCAATAAATCAATTACACCTGAAGAATCTTTCGAAACTCCTGTTGTTTCCAAAATTGAAGGTGAAGAAGAATTTAAATGGTATAGCGTAGAAGAAGCTATTGAACAAAATAAAATCACCCATAAGAAAATATTTATGGATGTATATACCACATGGTGCGGGCCGTGCAAATGGTTAGATGCAAATACATTCAGCAATCCTCGCATTCGCCAACTATTAAGTACTTATTATATTCCCACAAAATTTGATGCGGAATCTTCGGATACAATTTACTTTAAGGATAAAACATTTGTAAATCCAAATCCGGGTGCTGCTGCAAGAATGAGTACCCATGAATTTACCATTTATATCGCATCTACAGAAAGAGGTATTGCATATCCAACGATGGTATTCTTAGATGAAAATCTAGATATGATTCAACCTATTTCAGGCGCTTTATCCGCAGAGCAATTAGAACCAATTTTGGATTATATCGGTCAGGATTATTTTAAGAATACTCCGTGGGAAACATATAGTCAAAGCTACATTTCAAACATTAAAAAATAAATTAATACCACCATGCTATCAACACTGTTATTTACACTGTTCATCAGTTTTATGCCAATAAGCAATGAAACTTTATCCGCTTCAGATAAATCAGAAGCTACAGAAATAAACTGGATCACCTTAGAAGAAGCAGTAGAAAAATCAAAGAAAAAAGATAAGTTAGTAATGATTGATTTCTATACTGATTGGTGTGGATGGTGTAAAAAATTAGATGCAAATACATATATGAATCCTGAAGTGGTGAAATATGTAAATGAAAATTTTTATGCGGTGAAATTTAATGCGGAACAAAAAGAAGATTTAATTTTTAACGGCAAAACTTATTCTACAAAAAGTAATGGCAGCCGGGGCACTAATGATTTTGCTGTTGCGTATGCTTCTCGCAGCGGGCGTTTAGGTTACCCCACTATATCATTTATTTCCACCAAAGGGGATAAGATAGGAGTAGAAGCCGGCTATAAAGATCCAAATGATATGATGCTAATGCTAAAGTTTTATGCAGAAGGCACTTATAAAACAATGGATTTTACAAGCTATAAAAACAAAGCGGCTCAAGAAATTAAAGCTGAGTAACTAGTCATCTATTTTATTTTTAATTCGGAAATTATATCTGTTGTCATACAGATATAAGTATATATTTGTGCGCTAAACACAATGAACGACTCCACAAATAAACTGCACAAAATATCCGCTGCAGGCGTTTTAATTACACTCGGAATTATTTATGGTGATATAGGTACATCACCTATTTATGTAATGCGGGCAATTGTTGGTGGACACACTATCAATGAAGATATCGTTCTCGGTGGATTGAGTTGTGTAATTTGGACTTTATTAATCATCACCACTTTTAAATATGTATATCTCGCATTAAATGCTGATAATAAAGGTGAAGGAGGAATATTTGCGCTCTATGCTTTGGTAAGAAGATATAAAGTAAAATGGGCAATTCTTCCGGCATTACTTGGATGCGCAGCTTTGATTGCCGATGGTTTTATTACTCCACCCATTTCAATTTCATCTGCCATAGAAGGATTAACAATTCTAAATCCTGATATTCCGACAGTACCAATCGTAATAATAATTATCAGCGCATTATTTATTTTTCAGCAATTCGGTACTCAGGTAGTCGGTTCAGTTTTCGGTCCGATCATGACTATTTGGTTTTTAATGATTGGCACACTCGGGTTTATTCAAATCGTGCAGGACCCATCCGTTTTGCGTGCAATTAATCCGATGTATGCAATTAATTTATTAGTAATGTACCCGGGAGGTTTTTGGATATTGGGTGCAGTTTTTCTTTGTACTACTGGTGCAGAAGCAATGTTTTCCGATTTAGGTCATTGTGGTAAAAAAAATATCAGAATAGGATGGGTATTTGTTTTGTCCATGTTACTACTTTGTTATTTCGGACAAGCCTCGTGGTTAATGCGAAATGAAGGCACTTTTTTTACAGAAGATACCAGTCCGTTTTATGCAATAATGCCCGAGTGGTTTTTACCAATTGGAATTATCATCGCATCTGCTGCAACAATCATTGCAAGTCAAGCGGTAATTACTGGTTGTTTTACTTTGGTGAATGAAGCCACAAAGTTGAAATTATGGACCAATTTTAAAGTAGTGTATCCAAGCAATATTAAAGGGCAGATTTATATACCTGCTATTAATTGGTTTTTATATCTGGGTTGTATTACTGTGGTTTTAGTTTTCCGTGAATCAAAAAATATGGAAGCTGCTTACGGACTTACCATTACCATAGATATGATAATGACCACTTTGCTACTTACAAAATTATTGCAATTGCATCGCCGACCTTGGTTATTTATTGTTTTATTTTTTGGTGTATTCATTACTATTGAGCTGAGTTTCCTTGCTTCCAATCTATTAAAATTATCTCATGGAGGTTGGTTTACAGTGTTGATTGCATCCATCATTTTTATGGCGACATGGTTGTTTTATAAAGGACGCATCTTGCGCAATAAGCATATCGAGTTTATAGAAATGAAGGAGTTTATTCCACTACTCAAGGAATTGATGAAAGATGAAACTGTGCCAAAGGAAGCAACTAATCTTGTTTACCTCAGCATGGTGAATGATGCTAATCATATAGACTCCAATATTTTATATTCGGTGTTTAGAAAAAAAACCCAAACGGGCAGATGTGTATTGGTTTGTGCATGTGGATATAACGAATGATCCCTATAAAGCGGAATATCAGGTACAAACTCTAATTCCGAAAACTTGCTTTTCGTTCGTTTGCGTTTTGGATTTAAAGTAGAGCATAAAGTGAATTATATGTTTTCTAAAATAGTGAGTGATTTAGTTGCAAATGGTGAGGTAGATATCCTAAGTCGTTATCCTTCTTTGCGCAAATTTGAATTGCCTGCGGATTTTAAATTCATTGTTGTTCAATCCAGAATTGCAATAGATGATAAACTTTCACCCTGGGAACAATTTGTAGTGAAGGGGTATAGAATTATTAAAAAATTAGGAATATCCACTGCGGAGGATTTTGGTTTGGAGCAAACAAATATGGTGGAAGAATCTGTTCCGATACGAGTAGGTAAAGCTTCGGCTATTGATTTGAAGCGGATACCTTAATCTTCAATATTTTCCTGTCCTATAATTTCTAATGTATCCAGATTTAAGGAAGCTAAATGTCCGCCAAAACTTCTTCCTTTATATACACATCCGCAATCAATATCAAACACTACTTTTTTTCCGGAAGCAACATCTTCACGCAATGAAACAATTGATCTTGGTGTATGACCATGGACAATTTTTTTATCTCCCAACAAACTTATTTTTATATGTTTATACCAATCTCTTATCCAAATCATACTATGGTAATCTCCAAACGGATCTTCGTCTTTAAAATTAAAACCTGCATGCACTAAATAATAATCATCTAACTCAATAAAGTATTGAAGACTTTTAAAAAAATGCAGATGTGATTCTGGAATATAATTTAAATAGTCTTCTGCAATAATTCCATAACTTTCTAATGTGGCAATGCCACCATTGCGACTTAACCAATTGTCTTTATAACCTCTTTCATAAGCGGCATTTAATAATAACCATTCATGATTTCCCAACAGACATTGCACATCAAATCCTTCCGTTTTTAAATTCAGGATTTTATCAATTACGTCTTTACTATTATTTCCTCTATCAATATAATCACCCAATAAAAACAACGTATCATTTTTTGTGAGAGCGATTTTATCAAGCAAACTATTAAATGTTTTTATACATCCGTGAATATCTGAAATTGCATATCGGGCCATAGTTATTATCTAATCGTATTTAAAGATTTATATAAAATGTTTTCTGCATCATCTGAAAAATTTCCTTCTATGTGCAGATATTTGGTTTCGCCGGGAACAAGATCAAAAAAGTTATCACTTAATTTCAGTTCTTCTGATTCAGTATAGAGATATATGCCTGAAGTAAATACATTTGTTTTTACTGAAAGCATATTATTGTTTTTTTGAAAATCAATTTCTATTTCCGGTTTTTTCAATTGCAAATCTTTTGGTGGCACTAAGTATTTGAAATAATCGCAAAGCATTTCCTCTTGATCTATCAATCGTACACGAACTACTTTTTTTTCTTTTTGAGTATATAAATTTTTACTGAGTTTAAAAAATATAAATGCAGAATCTGCCGGAATATCCAATTGCAAAGTATCTGCATTAATGATAGATCCATTAGTCATAAGTACTTCAACTATTGCAGTGATATTTTCTTTTTTGTTTCCGTTATTTATTATAAAACAATCCAAAGCATTTTTGTTCTTGGCCAAAGAAATTATCATTGGTGCAAAATTTGTTTTTGCTACATAATACAATGCTTTTCTGTTTCCATAATAATCAATTGCACTCCAGGAAGTAACTGGCCAGCAATCATTCATTTGCCAAAATAAAGTACCCATACAATAGGGCATTGATCGTCGGTGTGCTTCAATAGCCGTTGCTATTCCCTTTGCCTGTAATAGTTGCGAAGTATAAATAAATGTTTCTAATTGTGTACTGCTTTTATAATCTCTTTTTAGATAGGTAAGAATTGTTTCATAACCCACAGGATGTTTTTGATGCGCTTTCATTGTTGGTGAATTATATTTCAATTCTTTTTCCGGAGTAAATTTTTTAAATGAACGATAAGAAGGCATTCCCTGAAATCCATATTCACTCATAAATCTTCCTACTTTTTCATTGTAGTAATCAAACGATTGATTGCCCCACCACACTCCCCAATAATGTACATCACCACTTAATAAACTTTCTTTACGACCCCAACCGATAGAAGGGGATGATGGCCAATATGATCGTGTTCCATCTTCACTTGCAATTATATTTGGAATCATTGTATCAAATATTGCATTGTACCAACTCCAGATTTTATCCTGATCTTCCTGATTGTATTTTACTTGCCATCCCCAATTATTCCATGCTTCATCTATTTCATTATTGCCACACCATAATGCAATACTCGGATGATTGCGCAAGCGTTTAACCTGATAATTAATTTCATTTTTCACATTGGATATAAAATTACTATCGCCGGGATACATGGCGCAGGCAAACATAAAATCCTGCCAAACAAGAATGCCCAATGAATCACACAAATCATAAAAAATATCTTTCTCATAAATGCCTCCACCCCAAATGCGCAGCATATTCATGTTGGCATTTTTTACTTCTAATAATTGTGCGAGATAGGAACTGTCAGTTGTGCGTGGCAAAAAATTATCTGTGGGAATAAAGTTTGCTCCACGCATAAAAACAGGTTGGTTATTTAGCTTAAAATAAAAAGATGTTCCTATAGAATCCGGTGTGGTGATTAATTCTATTTTTCTGATTCCGAATTGTATTTTTTTCTTTTCTATTAGTTGATCATTTACAAATAACTGTATTGTATAATTATATAAATACGGTTCGCCAAGATCATGCGACCACCAAAGTTTTGGCGATTGAATTTGAATGGAAATTGGAATGTTATTTTCTCCTTGCCTGAGTAAATAGTTTTCTGAAAAAATTGTATTGCCTTTTTCATCTGAAATTTCTAATGTAATATCCTCAGCAGTTGTTGAAAATATATTTGAATTAAATGTTACTGTTGCAGACTCCGTTTTTATTTTATCCGTAATTACTTGTATGTTTTCTATTGAAACATCATTTTTAAATTGCAAATACACCGGTAACCAAATTCCGGATGTAACAAGTCGAGGCCCCCAATCCCAACCATAATGGTATTGTGCTTTGCGTGTGTAAACTCTTTCCTCCACAGGTAAAACAATGGATGATGCATTCGCAAGTTGTTTACTTTTTATTAAAGGAGAAGTAAAATTAATTGTCAAAATATTTTCTCCTGCTCTCAGCAAAGTATCAATTGCTGTTTCCCATTGGCGAAACATATTATCTGTTTGTAAAACGAGAATTCCATTTAAAAAAATATCTGCATAAGTATCAATGCCATCAAATACAAGTGAGGTGTTTTTATTTGCAACTTGTGATTCATTTAAATTAAATACACATCTATAATCCCAATTTTTTTCTTCCACCCATTGCACTAAACTTTCATTTGTTCCATAAAAAGGATCCGGAATTTTTCCTGCTGCCATCAAATCTGTATGCACTGTTCCGGGAACTGTTGCAGCATACCAGGTATCTGTTCCATCTTCTCTGAATTGCCAATTTGAATTGAGAGGAAAAATGCTTTGTGCTTGAATCCAATGCAGTTGAAAAATCAATGCAAGCAAAATAAAATTTCTGTTCATGAATTTGCCTTGTTGAGATATAATTGCATAGCATTAATTTCTTGAGTGTTGCACATCAGTATATCATTATTATCATACATCTCTACTTTTTCATTTGTATTTGTATTTATGATTGCACTTGAATGATACCATTTAGAATGCAACACATTATTAATAGCAGAAATATTCTCACTGCGAATTCCGCCGCCGGGCATTATTTGAATTGCAGTACCAAATGTTTGTTTTAGTTTAAGCAGTTGTTGCAAACCATGAAATACATTTTGTTTTCCTCCACTTGTTAAAACTGTTTTAAAACCACAATCTATTATTGTTTCAAATGCAGATTCGATATCCGGAACTATATCTATTGCTTTATGAAAAATACACCGCATTCCATTTGCCACTGATATTAATTCTTTACAACGATTCACATCCACTTTTTTTGATGAATCCAAAATTCCAAAAACAACTCCTGCAACTTTTATTTTTTCACATGTTTCAATATCCTTCAGTATAACTTCAAACTCTTTCTTTGAATAATTAAAATTTCCTTCACGAGGTCTTATTAATACATGCACCGGAATATTGATTGAATTACAAACAGTTTCAATAGTTCCTATAGAAGGAGTTATTCCTCCGGAAGCACCTGCACACAATTCAATTCTATTTGCACCTGCATCTGCGGCAACAATTGCACTTGTTGCATTATAACAACATATCTCAAGCGGCATGGGGTAAAGTTGCATTATTTTTTATTTAAACATGAGTGGCATTTCATCATGAATTTCATTATAAAAATTCCATTGTTTACCTATTTCTGATATAGTAACAATTCTGTTTCGAACTAATGAGAGCTTGTCGTTGTAATTTTACACTATGAGTAAGCATGGAAAAGTTTTGGTGGCGATGAGCGGCGGATTGGATAGCACTGTTACTGCGATTATGTTGCACGAGCAAGGCTATGAAGTTGTGGGAATTACTATGAAAACATGGGATTATGCCACAAGTGGTGGTTCTAAAAAAGAAACCGGATGTTGTAGCCTCGATTCAATTAATGATGCCCGTCAGGTTTCTGTTGATTTGGGGTTTCATCATTTCATTGTAGATATCCGAGAAGAATTTGGCGATTATGTTATAAATAATTTTGTGGATGAATACTTATCCGGCCGCACTCCTAATCCATGTGTGTTGTGCAATACACATATTAAATGGGAAGCCTTGTTGCGTCGTGCCGATCAAATGGATTGTGAATTTATTGCAACCGGTCATTATGCACGAGTAAATAAATCGGATGATCGCTTTTATATTTCGAAAGGAACGGATGATAATAAAGATCAATCGTATGTGCTTTGGGGACTTAGTCAGGATTGCTTGAAGCGTACTAACTTTCCCTTAGGTCATCTCAGAAAAACTGAAATTCGGCAAATGGCAAAAGACATGGGTTTGATTGAGTTGGCTAATAAAGCAGAGAGTTATGAAATATGTTTTGTACCTGATAACGATTATCGTGGATTTTTAAAACGCAGAGTAGAAGGGTTGGAAGAAAGAGTAGATGGTGGTTTGTTTGTGGATAAAAATGGAAATATTCTGGGTAAACATAAAGGCTATCCTTTTTTCACCATTGGTCAGCGCAAAGGTTTAGGTATTGCTTTGGGTCAACCGTATTTTGTTTCTGAAATCCGTCCTGATGTAAATGAAGTGGTTCTGGGATTAGAAGAAGATTTATTGCGCAATGGTGCATTTGTACACAATCTGAATTTGCAGAAATATGCCGCAATAAATGATGCAATGGAAGTTTCTACCAAAATCCGATACAAATCCCCCGGCGCATTATCCACTATTATTCCCGAAGGAAATGGAATATTGAAAGTAGAATTTGAAACTATGGTAAATGCAATTACTCCCGGGCAATCTGCAGTGTTTTATGAAGGCAATGATGTGATTGGAGGAGGAAATATTTTAAGCAATTTTTTAATTGACCACACTAATGAAAACCAATAAATTACTTGTTGTTTCTGTAATACTTTTTTTAACAGGTAGCCTGATAATTTCCTGCACTGAAGATTCGGTAAAGAATATTACGGTTTATCAGGCAATGGATTATTATCCTTTGGCAATTGGGAAGTATATCACTTATAAAACGGATAGCATTCATTATTTCGAAACTATTGCCAACGATACTGTGCATGTAGATATTAAAGAAGTGCTTACAGATACTTTCAGAGATGGCAGTAATTTTTTGAATTATAGGATTGAGCGTTTCAGCCGACCATCAGGAACTGACTCCTGGACATTAGTTGGAACCGGAACTGCGAACTATAAAGATGTATCCGTAGAAAAAGTAGAGAACAATTTGCGCTATATAAAACTTGTTTCTCCGGTGGAAAAAGATGTGGAATGGAAAGGTCATGCCTACCTCGGTGGACTGAGTTCTATACTTGTAGATCAGCAATGTAATAATCTGGTATTTTTAGAAGGATGGGAGTTCTGTTACACCAAAGTGAGAGAGCCGGAATTAGTCGGTGTTTTTAATTTTGAGGATGTAATAACAGTGGTGCAAAATGGCAGTCAGAATTTAATTGAGCTTAATCACTCGGAAGAGAAGTATGCTAAAGGAGTGGGAATGGTGTATAGATTTTTTCGTCATTATACCACTCAAAATATTTGTCCCGATTGTATTTGGGAAGAAAATACGCAGTGTGGGTATAGTGTCAGGATGACAGTTATAGATTATAACTAATTACAAATCAGATTTTTAAACTAACAATTAGATGCTATACTTGAAGCAATTTTTTATCCTCCTTTTTTTCTTTCAAATTTCTGAATTTGTATTTGGGCAAGATGAAATGCTGCCTCAAACCTATTGGGTTTATCTGACAGATAAGCAGCATTCCGAATATTCGCTTGATCGTCCTCATGAATTTTTAAGCACTCGTTCAATAGAAAAAAGAAAGCGATTTAATATTCCAATGAGCTATTCTGATTTGCCCGTGAGTGAATTTTATATCGGTCAGATTAAAGAAACCGGTGTCAAAATAATTACAGCTTCAAGGTGGTTAAATGCAATTAGTATTCAATCCTCCGACCCCGAAATTCTCGCTTCTATTTTATCACTTAATTGCGTTTCCAAAATTGAACCGGTGAGAAAAATGAAACGTCAAACGGAAATGCCTATGTTGTCAATAGAGAATTTAAAAACAACAGAAACGAATTATTATGGATTAGCAGGAAATCAATTTGGAATGATAGAAGGTCCATTTTTGCATGAGAATGGATACACAGGAAATGATATGGTAATCGCAGTTTTTGATGCGGGATTTATTGGCGTGGATACAGGAGTTGGCTTTTCTTCAGTGTGGGAAAAAGAACAAATTCTTGGTTACTGGAATTTTCCTGATGATAATGATAGCGTGTTTATTTCCAGTTATCATGGTGCCAATGTGTTTTCTATAATGGCGGCGGATGTTCCGGGAGTGTATGTTGGAGCTGCTCCGGATGCAAAATATTATTTGTTCAGAACGGAAATCGTAGATAGCGAATATGTGGCTGAGGAACATTTTTGGTTAGCCGGTGCCGAGCAAGCTGATTTTTTAGGTGTTGATATTATTAATTCTTCCTTGAGTTATACCACATTTGATAATCCTGACGAAAGTCACACCTATTCCGATTTGGATGGTAATACTACGGTAATTACGAAAGCTGCGGACATGGCTGCAAGCAAAGGAATTTTAGTTTGTACAGCAGCGGGAAATTATGGTTCTGACTCATGGCATTACATCGGTGCGCCAGCTGATGGGGATAGTGTGTTTGCTATTGGCTCTGTAGATGGTGACCGTCAGTATTCATCTTTCAGTTCCGTAGGTCCAACCGCAGATGGTAGAATAAAACCGGATATTGCAACACAAGGAGGTAATGCTGCTGTGTTAAGCTCTGAAGGTTATGTTTCTATTGGCAGTGGAACTTCTTATGCATCTCCTCTTGCTGCAGGTGCTTCGGCAATTTTATGGCAAGCGCATCCTGATAAAACCAATATGGAAATTATGCAGGCTTTGAAACAAAGTGCTTCCATTGCAAAAACTCCAAATAATAAATTGGGCTGGGGAATTCCAAACTTGTTTCTCGCTGATTTATTTCTGAAAGGTTTTGATGGTCAACAAAATGATGAGCTCTTCACAGTGTTTCCTAATCCGGTTCAAACAAACTTGTATCTAATCGTTTACGATAAAATAACTGCTGATGCTACGATTGAAATTTTTGATATCAGCGGGAAAAAAATACTTGTAGTTCAACCTGAATATTCTGACACACAAATAAATCCAATAATTATTCAAAACTTTCCGCAATACACCGCAAGTGGAATTTATTTTATTCGTGTAAATACAAACTCGAAATCCAAAACTTTAGAAATATTAGTTGCCAATCCATAAGAATTAAAGACAAAATTTTTATTTCATAATTGACAAATACTATTTAGAAAAGCATTTTACTTTATCATTGAACCAAAAATCATTTATTATGAAATTTATTAATTATCGAAATGTAGTAGCCACATTTTTATTGATACTCTCCAATGTTACCATTTTTGCACAAACAGGAAACAGACCGGTGATAGTGTATGTTACAGATGCTATGTGTGCATGGTGTTACGGTGGAAATGAAAGGGTGTCAAATGTGCAAAAACATTTTCAAAATAAAACAGACTTTACCGTTATTTCATCCGGTTTTGCAGCCAATGAAAATGCAGGTACGCTCAATACATTATTGCCTTATCTGATAGGGGATTATAAATTAGTGGAGTCAAAAACAGGAGTGACATTTGGTGAAGATTTTTTAAATGGTCTATTTAAAGATGACACTACTTTTTTAGATTCACGTAATTGTGCAGTGGCATTATATATTTTCAGTTTGTATTATCCTGAAAAATCATTGGAGTTTATGCAGTGTATGCAACACTCCATTTTTTATAATGGAATATATCCGCAGTCAAAAGAGTTGTTTGATTTATGTGCCTTACAATTTGATTTGAAACCGGAAGACTTAGAAGAAAAAATGAAACAAGATTTAAATATAAAATCTGCGGAAGCACAATTTATAGTTGCCGAAGATTTAAATGCGGATATTTTACCAGCTATCTATTTACAAATGGATGGAGAAATTTTATTAGTAAGTAAAGGTTTTGCAACTGAGGATGCGATTATTCAAACCATTGAAAAATATTTGAAAAAGCGCAAACCTTCTCAATCGGAATCGGCAGATGATTATTAATTAAGGATTCAATTTAGCAAAAATAAATCCTGCTATAGTTGCTTGAAATACTCCATAAATAAACCACATACTAACCATTACAATTGTTACATTCAATGCACTAAATGAAATCCACATAGAAGGAAGTGTTGCTATAATAGCGTACACCACACCAAATTCCACACCTCTTGCTATAAAGTTTCCATCAAATGATTTTTTAAACCTGTTCCAGAACCAGGATAAAGCAAAACTTAAAATAAATGGATGAATATAATATAACATCGCTCTATCTTCGCCCGGCCAAAACACGGGGTTGTAAAATAAATCGCTTGTGGATGGTGGCAAGAATCGAATTACTAAAAACAATGCAGCAAAACTGAATGCCAACAATGCAATACCTGCTGTTATTGCAGGAACAACAAATTTTTTCATTTGTAAAAGGTTTAAATGTTATACTTCAAAAGAACTTATACAAAGTAAAGAGTTTGATGAGTAATATCACCATACTATTAAACTTATCTCTTAAACAAGGATAATAATTGAATTTGAAAAATGAATTTGTTAAATAATTACATGTCAAAAACAGAAACGCACTTTATGGTGTTTAGGAGTGCTATGAAAATACAAGTCTCCTCGCTCTTTATTATTCTATGTCTTTGTACTCCTTCTGTTTTGTTTGCCCAAAATAAATTTACTATCAGCGGTTATATTAAAGATGCAGCCAGTGGTGAAGATCTTATTGGTGCAAGTATTTTTATTCAAAGCGAAAATCCTACAGGTACAGTTACTAATGTATATGGCTTTTATTCCATCACTTTACCCGAAGGAAATTATACTGTTAATTATTCCTTTGTAGGATACGAGGTAATAAGCCGTGAAATTGAGTTGAATGCTGATTTACGTTTAAATATAAATCTGGAATTGAAAAATATTTTGCAGGAAGTAGTGATTACCAGTGAGAAGAAAGATGCAAATATTCAAAGTACCAATATGGGAACGGTGGATTTGAGTATTGAACAAATAAAATCTGTTCCTGCATTATTTGGTGAAGTAGATATTTTAAAAACGTTGCAATTACTTCCCGGTGTTGGTGGTGCCGGAGAAGGTAACAGTGGCTTTTATGTTAGAGGTGGAGGGCCTGATCAAAATTTAATTTTATTAGATGAAGCAGTGGTTTATAATACCGGACATTTGTTCGGGTTCTTCAGTGTGTTTAATTCGGATGCTATAAAAAATGTAACACTGGTAAAAGGGGGAATGCCGGCACAATACGGTGGCAGGCTCAGCAGTGTGGTGGATGTGCAAATGAAAGATGGTAACAATCAAAATTTTCATGCAGAAGGTGGAATTGGATTAATTTCTTCACGACTTACTATTCAAGGACCGCTTGTAAAAGACAAAGCTTCATTTATTATTTCTGCCCGACGCACTTATATTGATGTATTGATTCAACCATTTATTCGCAATACAGAATTTGATGGAAATAGATATTATTTCTATGATTTAAATACTAAATTGAATTACAAATTCACAGATAAGGATAGACTGTTTTTGAGTGGATATTTTGGAAGAGATGTATTTAATTATCAATCCCCGGATGATGATTTTAATGTAGAAATTCCTTGGGGAAATGCTACTGCTACGGCTCGATGGAATCACTTGTTCAGCAATAAATTATTTATGAATGTCTCTGCGATTTACAACGATTATAATTTTGAAGTGAAAAGTGCATTCGATGATTTTGATTTTTCATTATACAGTGGTGTGCGTGATTATAATTTAAGAACCGATTTCGATTATTATCTCAATTCAAATCACACCTTAAAGTATGGACTCAATTATATCTATCATCAGTTTTCTCCTTATTCAGCACAAGGCAGTTCGGGTGATACTGAATTCAGTACGGATACACTGAATAAAAAATATGCTCATGAAGCTGCAATTTATATTCAAGATGAATTTAATGTGGGGCCGTTACTAAAAATTAATGCGGGATTACGGGCAGATTATTTTTTGCAAGTGGGTCCTTATAATTTTATTGATGTGGATCCTGTTACCCAAGTTCCTGTGGATACAATTAATTATAAAAGCGGAGAACCCATTAAAGATTATTGGGGATTTGAACCGAGAATTAGTGCGAGATATATTATTAATGAAACGTCCAGTTTAAAAGCAGGCATTGCTGTTACCAATCAATTTATTCATCTTGTAAGCAGCAGCACAAGTACACTGCCCACAGATTTATGGGTGCCTAGTACGGCAAGAGTAGCACCACAAAAAGGTATTCAATATTCGTTGGGATATTTTAAAAATTTGCAGAATAATACTTTTGAAACATCCATTGAAGTGTATTATAAAGACATGAAAAATCAAATTGAATTTGCAGATTCTTATGTGCCTGAAATAAGTACGGATATAGAAAATGATTTTGTATTTGGTATTGGAAGATCATATGGTGTAGAATTATTTTTTAAAAAAGCATTTGGAAAATTTACCGGTTGGGTGGGCTATACACTTTCTAAAACAGAACGTCAATTTCCTGATTTAACAACCGGCGATAATTGGTTTCCTACAAAATATGATCGTGTGCATGATCTGGAACTTGTAGCTGTATATGAATTAAATAAACGTTGGTCTTTCTCTTCAACCTTTGTTTATGCTACCGGTCAATCAACTACAATTGCCGAAAGTTTTTATGTGGTAGAAGGCGAATTGAGAACTGATTATGGTCCACGTAATGGTTATAGAATGGAACCCTATAACAGACTTGATGTTTCTGCAACTTTAAAAAACAAACCCGAAAAAAAGTTTGAGTCGAGTTGGAATTTTTCTGTGTATAATGTGTATTCAAGAAAAAATCCGTATTTCATTTATACAGATATTGAAGGAGAGTTGAGTACAGGAAATGTAAATGTCCAGGCAAAAAAAGTTTCCATTTTTCCGATCATACCATCAATCACATGGAATTTTAAATTTTAAATTATGCATCGCAATATATATATCATTACAATTTTTAGTTTGTTGCTTACTGCATGCGAAACAGATATTACTTTAGACTTTCCGGAACCTGAATCTAAAATTGTGGTAGAAGGTTATATTGAAAATGATTTACCACCGTTTGTAAGTCTCACGAAAACTATTCCGTTTTACGGCGAAATCAATTTCAATTCAATGAATGCTTATTTGGTGAATGGCGCTTTTGTAGAGGTAAGTGATGGTGAAAATTCTGTTGCACTTATAGAATTTTGTTTAGATGAATTACCGGATGCATTGAAACCATTGCTTGCGGAATTATTGGGTATTGCAATTGATTCCACCACCGGAGAATATGCGTATAATGCATGTTTATATACTGTTCCCGATATACTCAGTGGATCGCCGGCTTTTGTTGGTGAAGCAGGTAAAACATATTCATTACTCATCATTGCAGGTGAGGATACATTAACATCATCCACAAAAATTCCGGATTTAATTTATGTAGATAGTATTTATTATCGGCCGGCAAGCGAACAAGATCCTGAAAATGATTCTTTAGTTCGTGTGTATGGTATGCTGAATGATCCTTCTGTATTAGGAAATTATTATAGAATTTTTACCAGCAGAAATAATAATGGATTTTATCCTGATTTTAATTCGGTGGTTGATGATTTATTTTTTAATGGACAAACATTTGAATTTCCCGTAACACGAGCTCTTGCACCCGGCGAACCTTTTGATCAAAATACTTATGGATATTTTTGGAAAGGAGATACTGTTGGATTGCGCTGGACAACAATAGATTTTTTTAGTTACGATTTTTGGCGAACATTAGAAGCGGATAATGGTTCTGATGGTCCATTCACTTCGGTAACAATTGCGGCCACAAATATTAATGGTGGTTTGGGTATATGGTGTGGATATGGTGCTGTCTATTATGAATTGATTGTGCCTTTATAATTTTATTTTTACTTTAAAACAAAAAGAAATGAAGCGGTTTTTATTTAATGCGAATGCTACTTTTTTAAATTTTGGGTTATTATTCCTTCGGGTAGCAATTGGCTCTTCTTTTATTTATCATCATGGATTTCGGAAAATATCCGATCCATCAATTTGGAAAGAATTAGGAGGTGCAATGGATATTGTCGGAATTAATTTTGCTCCGGAATTTTGGGGATTTATGGCGGCTTTTGCCGAATTTTTCGGTTCAGTGTTTCTTATCTTAGGTTTGTTTACCCGACCTGCTGCATTCCTGCTTTCATTCACTATGTTTATTGTAGTGTATAGTTCTTATGTAGAAGGAGATGGATTTTCTTATCCTTTAAGTCTGTTATTTGTTTTCCTTACTTTTATAATTATTGGTCCGGGGAAATATAGCATTGATGCACAAATAACTGGATTTAAGAAATGAAAAATTGAATTATTAAAAAATAAAAAAATGAAACTTAACTTTTATAAAATTTTCGTCCCACTCGCAATTGTTTTCTTTTTTCTTTCAGCATGTTCCAATACAAATGATGAAAAAACGGAAAGTAAATCGAATGAAGATTTTAAAGGAATCACCTTGTCTGATTCCGGAACTGTAATTCCTCCAGTTAATCCACCGGCAATTACAACTACACCTATTCCGGGTGTAACCAATTCTGGCAAAGCAGGTGTGCAACATTACACTTGTCCAAATAATTGTGTAGGCAGTGGAAGTTCAGCTCAGGGAACTTGCCCTGTTTGCAGTTCTGCTTACCAGCATAATCAAGCTTATCACAATACGGGTAACCAAACTGGTGGACAGCCTCCTGCAACTACTATTCAACCCGGAATAAATCAATCTAAAACTGCTGCACAAAATTCGAAAGGTATTTATCATTACACCTGTTCCAAAGGTCATCCAGGTGGAGCTGGTTCTGCAGGATCTTGTGCAAGTTGCGGAGGAGCATTATCGCATAATCAGGCTTATCACGAATAAATAGATTTCGTTTTGAAATGGTAAGTTGTGGTATATAATCAGACTCGTAATTCGGTTTGCTTAATCTGCATTTTATTTAAGTAAATAAACGAGCAGTACCTTTGCGATGTTAATCAAAAAAAAATTTTAAGAATGAAAGAAGTATATATCGTATCTGTAGCAAGAACTCCAATCGGAGCATTTGGTGGAGGATTATTACCATTAACAGCACCGCAATTAGGAGCCGTTGCAATGAAAGCCGCAATTGAAAGAGCAGGTATTAAAAGCAGTGATATTCAAGAAGTATTAATGGGAAATGTAATTAGTGCGGGTATTGGTCAGGCGCCCGTTACACAAGCAATGTTAGCAGCAGGTGTTCCGGATACTACACCATCAACTACTATTAATAAAGTATGTGCTTCGGGTATGAAAGCAATTATGATTGGTGCGCAATCCATTCAACTCGGTATTAATGATGTGGTATTAGCCGGCGGTATGGAAAGCATGAGTAATGCTCCGTATTATTTAATGAAAGAGCGTTTCGGTGCAAAGCTTGGTCATGGCAAAGTGGAAGATGGTGTAATTAAAGATGGACTGTGGGATCCTTATGGTGATAAACACATGGGTAGCTGCGGTGAAACTTGTGCACGTGAATATAAATTCAGTCGTGAAGATCAAGATAACTATGCAATTGAAAGTTATCGTCGTGCTGCTGAAGCTTGGAAAAATGGTTGGTTTAATGATGAAGTAGTGCCTGTTTCAATTCCTCAAAGAAAAGGTGATCCAATTGTAATTTCTGAAGATGAAGATTATTCAAAAGTGAAATTTGATAAAGTGCCTACACTAGCTCCGGTGTTTGATAAGGCAGGAACAATTACCGCAGCAAATGCATCCAATATTAATGATGGGGCATCCGCAATGGTATTGATGAGTAAAGAAAAAGCAGATGCATTAGGTATTAAACCAATTGCAAAAATTATTGGATATGCAGATGCACAACAATCACCGGAATGGTTTACAACTGCACCTTCGAAAGCTATGCCTTTAGCAATTGAAAGAGCAGGATTAAAAACTTCTGATATAGATTTCTTCGAAATAAATGAAGCATTCAGTGTAGTGGCTCTTGCCAATATGAAAGAGTTGGGAATTACACATGCACGAACAAATGTATTTGGTGGTGCAGTTGCTCTTGGTCATCCACTGGGTTCTAGCGGTGCTCGCATTGTAATGACATTATTAAGTGTGTTGAAGCACAAAGGTGCACGTTATGGCTGTGCCGGAATTTGTAATGGTGGAGGTGGTGCTTCTGCAATGGTTATTGAATCAGTTTAATAGACAAGGGTTCTGTTTCCACACAATAATTACCAGCAACAATCATTTTAATGCCTGAGATTTGAATTTGCCTTCAGCATGAAAAAAATTATTGCTTCCATATTATTTTCAATGAGCCTTCTGGTTTCGAATGCGCAGATTTCAAAAATTACTCCTGCAGATCTTGTGCAAATGCGTTTGTATCAAGATACATTGCGCATGTTGGGAGATTCCTTAGCATATAGTAAAGATTGGAGCATTAGAGAACATGCTGCTGTGCAAATGGTGCGCACTCTGGTGAAAACTCTTAAACCCGATAACTCCTTTTATTATCCACTGGATTCACAAATGATGATAACGACATTGTATCCGGAGAATCAAGAATTCAGAATATTTACTTTTCCATTAAAACTGAAGGACAATACATATCGGTATTATGGAGCAATTCAAATGCGTAATGCCAGGCTTACACTATTTCCGATGATTGATATGAGTTTGTTTATTGAAAATCCGCAAACCACTTCTTTAAATTGTGATAATTGGTACGGAGCATATTACTATAATATCAAAGAAATAAAAACTAAGGAGCAGCATTATTATTTATTATTTGGATGGGATGGTGTAGATGATTTTACTACAAGAAAAATTACGGATATAATGTGGTTTAATGATGCAGGTATACCACAATTTGGATTACCTGTTTTTGCAGTTTCTGACACTGAAATAAAGCAACGTGTATTTATTGAATATAAAGATGATGCATCACCTACATTCAATTATGATGAAGAATATGAGATGATTATTTATGATTATTTGCGCCCGGAAAATCCAATGTCAGAAGGTATCTACATGACTTACATTCCGGATGGTACTTATCAGGGATATAAACTGGATAAGAAAACCAACATGTGGGTGTTCCAGGAAAAGGTATTCGATCATATATTAGACAAGCCACCTTTGAATAAACCTAAATATAAAGGGGAGGATCCGAATATGTATATTAAGCCTGACAATTAATTCAACGATTTATTTCTGCTAACAAAATACCACAAGCAACAGCAGCATTTAATGATTCACTGTTTCCTGTGCCGGGTATTGTAATTATGTAATTGCTGATTTGAAGTAACGCTTCTGAAATGCCATGTGATTCACTTCCTATAATTAAAATACCTGCTTGTGGGAAAGAAATTTTTGTTGAAGATTCGCCATTTAAACATGCTGCATAAACTGGTAGCTGTAATTCCAATAATTTTTCTTTCAGCGGAGTATAAATAATTTGCATTCTTAAAACAGAGCCCATACTTGCCTGCACTGTTTTTCCATTATAACAATCCGCACATTCTTCTGAACATAGAATTGTAGTTATGCCAAACCATTCTGCAGTGCGAATTATAGTTCCGAGATTTCCAGGGTCGTTAATATTATCAAGTGCTAATATCCAACCTGTATTCTTTTCAATTTCCACCAGCAGTTGCGGGATTTTTATTACCGCAATCACTTCCGGTGCTGTACTCAATGAAGATATTTTTTTAATTTGGTGCGGAAGTGCTTCTATCAATGAAATATCCGCAGAAAAAAGAGAGCTATGGTTTGTTATCCAATCCCTTGTTGCAACTACATGTTGTAAACCTGTTTTTAGGTGTAAAGCTTCTAACACTAACTTATGCCCTTCAATTAAAAATTCGCTATACTTTTGACGATATTTTTTAAGTTTCAGACTTTGAATTTTTTTTAATTGCGCATCACTCAACATAGCATACAAAATTACATCCTTCAAATTATATTGATAGGAATTGTAGTGATGAGTTTCAGTTGCAACAATACGATCTATCTAAAAGATGGTCAATATCTATATAAAGAATCTGTTGCTGAATTTAATGATCCAGAAAATCTTGATCCGCCATTAACAACACTTTCTTCTGATCTTGAAAATTTAAGTAAGCTGAAGCCGAATAAAAAAACATTAGGCATGTATTCTTCCAAATTATGGTTTTATAATATTGGAACAGCAGGTTTTGACTCTGTGCTGAGTTATGTAGATGACAGAAAATTTTTATTCTTCCATTTAGATGAGATCGCTGCTGATATAGGAATATTTAGCGACAGTAGCCAACTGCGAAAAACATTGACTACTAAATTAGGTGAACCTCCAAATTTAATTGATAGTACTTTAATTGAAGAAACAGTTTTAAGATTCGAAAATTATTTATTTAACAGAGGATATTTTGATAGTGAAATAACTTATACAATTGAATATAAAACAAAAAATCGCAGAGGTGTTGTAAATTATTTTGTAACGCTGAATACATTAAATAGAATGCGCAAGATTACTTATGTAATTCCTGAAAGTGAATTAAACAGAATTGTAAGCTCTATACCTGTAGAAAGTCAATTGGCAACGGGCAATCGTTTTGATGTGGATTTTTTAAAATTTGAACGCACACGAATTAGTGATTATGTAACTTCCAATGGGTATTATCAATTCATACCCGACTATGTAACCTTTCAGGTAGATACTTCTTCGGGAGTTGATTCATTTGATATCTATATCAATATCGCAAATCCGCCGGGTGAAACAAGGCATTGGCGATATAAAATCCGAGATGTATTTATTTATCCCAACGCACAAAATGACTTTAACACTGATGTTGCTGTAGATACAATTCTTTATGAAGACAGATCACGGAAAAAAGAAGTGCGTACAGAATATTCTATCATTGGTTCAAAGAAATATTACACCAATAAGAGCATTGTAAATAATATTTTTATTTATGAAACGGATTATTATTCCGTTACTGCAGTCAGACAAACCATTGGATCATTTGCGAATCTCGGTGTATTTAAGTTTGCTACAATTACTCCGTTAGAAGTGGGGCAGGATAGTAACTTCCGATATCTGGATATGATTTTGAAATTAGATCCATTAAAACGTCGTGAAGTATTTGTTGAATTAAATACAAGCACTACTTCAGATTATTTATTGGGAACATATCTAGGGTTAACGCTTACGCAGAAAAATACTTTTAAAAGAATTGATCTGTTAAGGTTTAATATCTATTCAGGTATAGAAACTGAATTTACAAATGGTATAATATCATTGAATACTACGGAGTTCAATGCAGATATCAGTTTAGTATTACCTCGTTTTTTCTGGCCGTTTAATATTTATACACCCAAAGCATATTATCCCAAAACAATCACTTCCTTAAAATTTGGATATCTGGATCGCCGTGATTTATATACCGGATTAAATACCTCTTTCCGTTATGGCAGCGAACGTTTTGAGGGCACAAAAGAAAAACAGTTACTCATTTTTCCTGTGGATATCAACTTTGTTCGAGTGCCTTATCGAACACCTGAATTTGATTCCATTTTAGATGCGAATTTTCTTTTGAAACAAAGTTATGAGGAGCAATTAATCATGGCACCGAATATTACTTACATCTATAATGAGTTTCAAATTGGCAATCAAAAATTAACAGAATATTTCAGAGGAACATTTGAATTGGCAGGTACACTATTCTTTTTAGGTAATGCAATGTTCGATCAGGAAACCACTTTCTTTGGACCTAATAGTACACCTATTCCACCATATAAAATTGCTGGCTTACCATTTTCTAATTATGTAAAATTAGCTTTGGATTATCGTCCGCTTTACAGAATTAATGAAAATAATAAATTAGCAGCTCGTGCTGATTTTGGTATTGCTGTTCCATATTGGAACTCCGTGGTAAATCCCTATGTAAAACAATTTTATGTGGGCGGCCCTTATGATATTCGTGCATTCCCAATTCGAAAAATGGGACCAGGGGCATATTTCCCTTATGATATAGTGGATAATGTTGCCACTCCGAAATTAGAAGATCAAACTGCGGATATTAAAATTGTGATGAGTTTGGAATACCGATTTAAAATTATTGCTGTTTTGCAGGGTGCATTATTTTGTGATGTAGGAAATATCTGGACAATTAATGAAGATGAATTCCGCCCGGGTTCAAAATTTAATTTCAGCACATTTTTAAATCAAATGGCTGTAGGACCTGGCGCCGGTTTAAGAGTTGATCTTAATTATTTTATTTTTCGGTTTGATTGGGCTTATCCATTGTATGATCCCGGTATTGATGGTCCGCAAGGACAGGCGTTTGCTAAAGAGGGTGTAATTCTTCCGGAGAAAAAACCCGTTTTCAACTTTGCAATTGGATATCCATTTTAACGGATATCATATTTAAGCCATAAACATTTTCTTTTCCTAATAACGCTTGTTGGGTTTAGTAAATTTACAACGATGCTACACAAATTCTTTTTATTTATCGCTTGCAGTGTTTCTTGTTTTGCATATTCTCAAAACTATGTGCACGATCCATTTACTCAGGTAAAAAATAATGCAGAGTATTCTTTATTTCCTTTTGCAGGTGGATTAAACAATCCGCAATTTTGGGAGATTGATTTAAATATAGATGGTATCAAAGATTTATTTGTATTTGATCGCACCGGGGGTAAAGTACTTACTTTTATTAATAATGGAACTCCGGGTCAAATTGATTACGAGTATGCACCTGTCTTTGAAGGATTATTTCCGGCAATGCAAAATTTTGTGGTGTTATTAGATGTGAATTGCGATGGTGTTGAAGATTTATTTACATCCTATGATAATGGTATTAAAATATTTTATTCGCAGCTATCAGCTTCCACTTTTTATTATGCGGAACAAATAGATAAATTGGAATATACATCTGCCGGATTCAATTTTGAAATATTTGTTGGCGTAATTGATATTCCCGCAATTGTAGATGTGAATATGGATGGCGATCCGGATATTTTAAACTTCAGACCTGCAGGTGGATTTGTAGATTATTTTGAGAATATGCAAATTGAAAAAGGAGAACCTTGCGGTACTTTTAGTTTGGAATTAGTTACTTCTTGCTGGGGTAATTTTTATGAAAGTGGAATTAATAAAGCAGTAACATTGGATACACTTTGTTCAGGATTTGAAGCTGAACGTTCCGGTTTACATGCAGGCTCTACTTTCTTAGCGTATGATGCAGATTTAGATAATGATATTGATATCATATTAGGAGATCTTTCTTTTAATAATTTAAATGCATTAACAAATGGTGGAGATTTAATTTCTGCATATATTATGGAACAAGATACCGCATTTCCAACTTATAATTTACCGGTGAATCTGCCTACATTTCCAGCGCCATTTTTATTAGATATAAATAATGATAACAAGAGGGATTTAATTGTAGCACCAAATAAAAAAGGATTTTCAGAAAACTTTAAAAATGTCTGGTATTATAAAAATAATTCAGCAGATGATTCTTATTTATTTACCTATCAAATGGATTCTTTTTTAGTGAGTGATATGATTGATGTAGGTGAAGGTGCACACCCTGCTTTCTTTGATTATAATCAAGATGGATTGCTTGATATTATTATTGGTAATTACGGTTATTTTCAGTCTGGTGATTTTTCTTCTTCACTTGCATTATATGAAAATACAGGAACAATAGATACACCGGAATTTAAATTAATTACCAGAGATTATGCAGGCTTAGCTTCCTATAATTTTATTAATATCAATCCTGCTTTTTACGACATGGATAATGATGGAAGTACAGATATGATTATTGGTGAGCAAACAGGATCATTACATTATTTTAGAAATACAGCAGCCTCTGGAAGTAGTGCTAATTTTATTTTACAATCCGCATTTTACAAAGGTATTGATGTGGGTATTGCATCCTCACCTTGTGTTATTGATATTTCAAATGACGGCTTACCGGATTTAATTATCGGCGAGCAAAATGGCAATTTAAATTATTATGAAAACATCGGCACTATAGAAGCGCCGGATTATAATTTAGTAAGTGAATTTTGGGGTGATGTGGATGTGCGCAATCCGGGGTTGCTTACCGGCCACAGCACACCCTATTTGTATAAAGACAGTGATGATGTTTGGAAGTTAATGGTGGGTAGCGAATCAGGAACAATATTCTATTATCAACCTACAGAAGATTGGAGTGGATCATTTACTCTTCTCACAAATAGTTTTTCAAACATTGATGATGGTGAATATACGGATGCAGTTTTTCAGGATATAAATAATGATAATATTCCTGAACTACTTACAGGGAATTACAGAGGAGGTTTATCTTTATATAGTGAGGAATCTACGGTGGACGCTATTGAAAATTTATCGTCAGAACAAATACTTATTTATCCGAATCCAACAAAAAATATTTTATTTATTGCAGCTACAAATAATATAACAGCGATTACTTTGATTTCTGTTTCGGGTACAATAATTCAGAAACAAAATATGAATAGTTCAAGAGTAGAATTAAATCTCGAAAATGTTACTTCAGGAATTTATCTTCTTTACATACAATTAAATAACGGCAACAGACAAGTGCATAAAATATTCAAGTTATAATGCGTAGTGTTTTAATTTTATTTGTATTGTTTTCATGTAATATATTCGGACAATATATTTTAAAGGATGATATTGTTTTTAACAATGAAGAAGGTACAATGCAATTGCCTTTTTGTGGTGGATTAAATACTCCTCAATTTTCTGAAATAGATATGAATCAGGATGGTAAAAATGATTTATATGTATATGATGGCAGTTCGTATAAGCATCTTGTTTTTATTAATACCGGAAGCCTTGCAGAACCTGAATTTAAATATGCTCCTGAGTACGAAAAAAATTTTCCTGCAGTAGAAGATTGGGCAGTGTTACATGATTTTAATTGCGATGATGTACCTGATTTCTTAGCCTATAAAAACGGTGGTACTATTTTATATAAAGGGGAAATTGAAGATGGCAGAATAGTTTTTAATCTCTATAAACAAAAACTTACTTATACTTCAACTATAGTAATTCCTATTTATACTGCACGTACGGATATTATGGCATTTGATGATATAGATAATGATGGCGATATGGATGTACTTGCATTCGCAGTATCGGGAACATTCCTCCGGTATTATAAAAATAAAAGTGCTGAAATGGGTTATGGTTGCGATAGTCTGATTTATATTATTGAGGATTATTGTTGGGGGCAGATTAATGAAGGAGCTGTTTGTTCCGGTGCTGAATTAGGAGTGAGTTGTATTGGTGGTTTTGAGGAAGAAATTGAAAATTCAAGAATACATGTTGGCTCTACGATACTTGTTTATGATCAGGATAATGATGGGGATAAAGATTTGATTTTAGGTGATGTCTCCTGCGATAATATTGTGTATTATGAAAATGGTGGCGGTGCAGATTTTGCAACTATAATCTGGAAGGATACACTATTTCCTGCTTATGATTTTCCGGTAAAGCTGCATACATTTCCCGCTTCTTATTTAATTGATTTTAATAACGATTCAAAAAAAGATTTACTGATAGCTCCCAATGATTTTAATAATAGTTGGAATACAGAAAATATCTGGTATTATAAAAATATCAGCACTGCAGATACCTTTAAATTTGAATATCAAACCAATACATTATTAAGCGAACATGTGGTGGATGCCGGTGCAAATTCACGACCTGTTTTTTTGATTTTAATGCGGATGGCTTGCAGGATATTTTAATTGGAGTCTCGAATACTTTCGGTCCGGATAATATTAAAAAGTATGGCTTGTGGTTGTATAAAAATATTGGAACGGCAGCTCTTCCGAAATATGAATTTTATTCGAATGATTATGCAGCAATGGATGAATATTTGTTAAGTGATTTAGCTCCCTTTCCCGCTGATATAGATGGCGATGGCGATATAGATTTATTATTGGGATTGTACGATGGCACTTTTATTTTATTGGAAAATTCTGCGGGTGCTGGCAATACTGCCACTTTTAATTCACCTGTATTTAATTATCAATCAATTGATGTAGGAGGTTATTCTGTTCCCTGTTTGTTTGATGTGAATGGTGATGGATTATTGGATTTAATTTCAGGAAAGTCATCAGGTATTTTAAGTTATTATCAAAATACGGGGACAACTTCTGCACCGGCATTTACATTAATAAGTGAAAATTGGGGTGGGGTAGATGTGAGAAAGCCCGGCAGTTTCGAAGGATATAGTGCGCCTTTTATGTTTAGAAATAGTGAAGGTTTAATGCAATTGGCAGTGGGTTCTTTTTATGGATTTATTCACTTGTATGATGAGATAGAAGAAAGTCTTGCCGGCGAATTTCATCAACGGGATACACTCTTTCTTGGATATGTTCCGGGATTCCGTTCGTCAATATTTGGATATAATATTTTTGGTGATGAGGCATTAGAATTTATAGTGGGAAATGTGCGTGGAGGCATTCAAATTTTTGAACACGATCCTGATGTTTCTGTTTCTGCAAACATAGAATTACATCCACTTAAAATATATCCAAATCCTGCCGGAGATGTTGTTCAAATATATTATCCATTAAATACAACGAGTGAAATTTTAGTGTATAATATGGAAGGGCAATTAGTGTATTCAAATACCATGATTGGTGAAAATACACTTGTGAATATTCAAGATTTATCATCCGGGTTATATATTCTACAGGTGCGCAATTCAAAGGAAATTATAACAAAAACATTTATTAAAAATTGATTGCAATCGAAGACATTCATTACAGAAGGTTAGAACAAATGTTTCTGAAAGCACCCGTAACTCAATTGTTCAAAAACAGCAGTATTGAAATAGCGCCAAATAAATGTATGATTACCTGGAATGTGGACAGCCATTTTTTTCATGCAGGAAAAAGTTTACATGGTGCAGCCTATTTTAAAATGTTGGATGATGCAGCATATTTTGCAGCCGCCAGTTTAAACGACGTTCAATTTATATTAACTAAAACCTTTCAGGTAAAATTTATTCGTCCGGTAACAGGTGGTTTAATTACAGCAGAAGGAGTGGCGAAAATGAATGCACAAGGAAATATTAAAGCAACTTCAGTTCTGCGTTCACAGGATAATAAAATTCTTGCGAGAGGTGAAGGTGAATTTGCAATCAGTAAATTATTGCTGAGTGATGTGGAAGTATACGCTCTATAGTTGTAGAATTATTATATTATTTTAGCGGTATAATTTAAAAACGTATGAAAAAGATTTTAGCAATAGTAATTTTCACAATCAGTATGGTAAGTATATCAAAAGCAACTGTATCTGAGCCGGTAAAAGCAAACATCGGAAAAGATTTTGTTATTCATTTACCTGCGGATATGCAGTTGAGTGATTCTTATATTGTAGATATTTCAGAACTGCCTTTTAAAACTGCTTCTGATGCGGAAAGGTTTTTTGATATGTTTTCTGAAAATGTAGTTAACTATAAAGTTATGCAAGCGGATAATACGATGATTCTTTATTTGAACAGCGATATTATGCCTGACTGGACTTTAACTGACTGGAATACTTATTTTGAAAACAGAGCAATGAAAATGCAGGTTGTTTACGACGAAATGTTTAAGTAATTACATATCCCAGAAATTAATCTGGTTGCGGATTTTGTCCATTACTTTTAATTCATCTTCTTTAGTCTCCATCATTAGAGTGTCCTCTGCGTTTATAACAGTATCATTGTCTGGAGCCTTTTCTGTAATTATGATTTCTACTAATTTCCCTTTTATTTCTGAAGGTACTTTTATAACCACAAAATCTTCTTGTGGGCGAACGAAACGGAATAATCTTATCATAACTTTAGGTTTTGTAACAATTGGTGATGTGAATTTAAACTGATTCCATTAGAGATTCAAATTAAAATTTAGCGAAATGCCATTTTTGAATAATAATTTACACTATGCCTGAAATTTACAGGAATGAATCATTCAAAGGGTTTACTTATGCAGTGTGGCATATTATCGAGCAGGAGGACTACTTTATTCCCAAGTTGCAATTTGGTGATTGGGAAAAAAAATATTTTGAATCTATCCGCAGCCCTAAACGGAGATTAGCATGGTTGGCAAGCAGACATTTGTTGAAGTTAGTATTGGGCACAGATGCCTTTGTTGAATTATTATTTGATACGCAGGGTAAGCCATATCTAGGTAATTATGATGTGAAAATAAGTTTATCACATACTGATAATTATGCGGCGGTTATAGTATCCAAAGATTTTGAAGTGGGAATTGATATTGAAGACCCATCAAGAGATATTAGTATTCTGCGGAATAAATTTTTATCTCAAGAAGAAAATAATCAGTTAATCCATAGTGATTTAAAATTGGAGTTGATGTTATACTGGAGCGCCAAAGAAGTGGTGTATAAAATCTATGGAAAACGTAAACTGGATTTTAAAGAAGATATGTTTATTAAACCTTTTAAAATTTCCAATTCCGGATTTATGAAAGGCTTGCTATTGAAACATGGTATGGTTGCTCAATACAATCTACATTACATGGTGAAACCAAATTACTGTGTTGTTTTCGGAACAGATACTGATATTGAAATTTTAGGAGAAATATAAAGCAGAGCGGAAAAAACTTGCTATCACCATTTCAAATCTTCATGATTATCAATTTCCGTGTTCTCCGGTGGAGTATTATCCTTAATAGTATCCTCTTGTTTCGATTCCGGTTCAGGGATTTCTTTCATTTCATCAGTAGTAGTATTTTCTGTTGAATGATTTTCTTTTTCATGATAATCCGAATGGTTATCATCCTGATCATATACATGACTGAATGAGTCGAAATCAAAATCAGGCATTTGCGATTTAATATAATTAACGGACTCCGTCATCTCTGCCAAAAATTTATTGAAGTCTTCTTTATAAATAAATACTTTATGCCTTTCGTAACCATTATTATCCATCCTTTTCTTGCTTTCAGTAATGGTTAAATAATAATCATTGGCCTTTGTAGTCTTCACATCAAAAAAATAAGTTCTTCTTCTTCCAGCCCGTATTTTTCTTGAAAATACACTATCATTTTGGTTTCTGTTTTCTTGATCCACAGTGATTTTTTTTATTGGGTTTATGATAAATTCTTCCGAAATATAATAATATTTTAAAAATTACAAAATATTTATTCCTTATCTTCTGATTTTTGGCTTTCCAATATGTCGTAATAAATACCTTTTCTTTTCACCAATTCAGCATGTGTTCCCGCTTCTTTTATGCGATGATCATCTAATACAATTATCTTGTCATAATCCATTAATGATGAAACACGATGCGTTATAATAATTGCAGTTTTAGATTTTATGAATTGATGCATATTTTCCAAAATTGTTTTTTCTGTATTGGCATCTACAGCGGAAAGACAATCATCTAAAATAATAACAGGTGCATTTATTATGAATGATCTTGCAATTGAAATGCGTTGCTTTTGTCCTCCGGATAATGTTACACCTCTTTCACCAATAAGGGTTTCATAACCTTTTGGAAACTCAGAAATTTCATTATCAATAGAAGCAAATTTTGCAAATTGACGAATGGTTTCCAAGGGAATATCTTCCAAACCAAAGGTGATATTATTGCGAATAGAATCGCCAAATAGAAATACATCTTGCGGCACATAGCTAATGTTTTCTCGCAAATTAGATAAGCCATAATCTTCAGTTGGAATATCATCAATAAGAATTTGTCCGGAGGTAGGTTTATAAAGTCGCAATATTAAATCGGCAATGGTAGTTTTTCCTGCACCCGTTCTGCCAATGATTGCCACTTTTTGTCCGGCTTCTATTGTAAAAGAAATTTCTTTCAATGCTTCTATACCCGTATCCGGATAGGTGAATGACACATTTCTAAATTCCACTTTCCCCTGCACTTTATAATCTGTTGTTGTACCTTCTTGTATTGCCGGTTCGGTATGCATAAATTCATTAATGCGTCTTTGAGAAACTGCAGCTCGTTGAATAATAGAAACTACCCAACCGAGTGAAGTAACAGGCCAGGTGAGCATATTTACATAAATTACAAACTCAGCTACATTGCCTGTTGTAATTGTTCCCTGCATCACTTGCCAACCGCCAATAAAAATTGTAATGAGTGTGCTCAGGCCAATCAGCAAAACCATTAATGGTTGAAACATGGCATCAATGCGGGCAAGATCAAGTGATCTAGTTTTATAAATTTCACTGTGCTCTTCAAAATAATTTACCTGATTACTTTCTTGTGCGTAGGCTTTTATAACCCGGATTCCTGAAAATGTTTCCTGCGCAATACTTGTGAGATGCGATAATTGCGCTTGTATCAATTCACTTCTTTTTTCAATCATATTATTTACATAATAAATTGAAATGGATAATATTGGCAATGGAATCAGCACATACATTGTTAATATCGGACTCACATCAATCATTGCCCAGATAACTAGAGTAAATAATACTAACAAATTCAAAAAATACATAATGGCAGGTCCGGCATATTGGCGCACTCTACCTACATCTTCTGCAACTCTACTCATTAAATCTCCCGTGTTATTTATTTTATAAAATGCAGGAGTGAGTTTCTGATAATGTGCATACAATGCATTCTTTTGATCGTATTCAATATGCCTGCTCATTATAATAAGTGTTTGGCGCATCAAAAACATAAATAATCCTTTGAGTAAGGATAATGCAATATATACAACAGCAAAAACTATTAATCCCGAACTTAATAATTTACCGATAGCTTCTTGAAGTGTAAAGCCTTCAAAGGATTCATACAATTTAATATTTTCAACTACCAGGTCAATTGCATTGCGAATTACCTGTGGAGATAATACACTGAAGATATTGGAAAGAGTTACGAACAGCACACCTAATAAAAAATGCCATTTGTATTTTATAAAATATTTATTGAGAGAGCGCAAGTGTTTCACCCTGCAAATTTAAAATGAATATAAGCAAAGCACTTGTTGATATTTTTATGGCTGCAATATTGGTTTATCTTTGCGCCGAAATAATCATAAGTTCATTATATCCGGAAATTAATATGCAGTTAGAAAAAGGTGAAATATTTGCATCCATGCAAGAAATGAATCATGAGCAATTAGTTTTTTGCTCAGACCCCGCATCAGGCCTCAAGGCAATTATTGGAATTCATAATACAGTGCTCGGTCCTGCTTTAGGCGGAACACGTTTTTGGAATTATACCTCTGAAGCAGATGCAATTGTAGATGTGTTGCGACTTTCTCGTGGCATGACATATAAAGCGGCAATCAGTGGTTTAAATTTAGGTGGTGGTAAAGCGGTGATTATTGGCGATTCAAAAAGTCTGCATAACAGAGAATCTTTATTTCGCAGCTATGGCAAATATGTAAACAGCATGAATGGTAAATATATCACTGCTGAAGATGTAGGAACCAGCACCGGCGATATGGAATATATTGCAATGGAAACTGAATTTGTTGCCGGCAAACCAGAACATTTAGGTGGTGGTGGCGATCCTTCTCCTGTAACTGCTTATGGAACATATTTGGGTATGAAAGCGGCGGCGAAACATCAATCTGGTAGTGATAGTCTGAAAGGTAAAAAAGTATTGGTGCAAGGTGTTGGGCATGTGGGGTTTTATCTTGTAGAAAATCTTGTGAAAGAAGGTGCAGAGATTATGATTTCTGATATTCACGACGATAGAATTAAAGCAATTACAGATAAACATAAAGTAACTGTAATTCCAATTGATCAGGTATATAAAACGGATATGGATATTTATGCGCCATGTGCTTTGGGTGCTACAATTAATGATGATACTATTGATGTAATTAAATGCAGCATCATTGCAGGTGCCGCAAACAATCAATTAAAAGATGAAGCAAAGCATGGCAAGAGATTGATTGAGCGTAATATTTTATATGCGCCTGATTTTTTAATTAATGCCGGCGGATTAATAAATTGTTATGTGGAATTAGAAGGCTATAATAGAGAACGTGCTTATCAAAAAGCAGAAGTAATTTTTGGCAGAACACTGGATATTTTTAAAGCAGCGGATGCAAAGAAAATTACAACTCAACAAGCAGCTATACAATTGGCTGAAGAACGTATTGCCGCTGTTGCAGATTTAAGTAGAAATTTATAATAATTCATTGTTTAGTAAAATAATAAAGTTTCATTGAAATGCTGAGCAGAAGAGGGTTGCGCATTAAAACGATGCAGGTGTTGTATATGTCAATGCAGTTAGGAAGTAATAACACAACTGTTGCGGTGAAGCAATTGGATGCAAGTATTTATAATGCATTCAGGGCATTGCTGTATAATTTATATTTTCTAACACAACTTGCTGAGAGGGTGGAAGCAGAGGCTAATCGCAAACGCAATAAATATTTACCTACGGAAGAGGATTTAAAATTTTCTACTGTGTTTACTCGCAATTATATTATTGAATTTCTGAATAAGGATCCTTATTTCCAACAAAAATTAAGGAAAGAAAAACTCATGACTTTATTGGATGAGGAAATTGTAAACGTGATTTACGGACAATTAAAACAAGCCGACTGGTATATAAATTATATATCTAAAGAAGAGCATACCCAACAGGAGCAATTTGCTGTAATTCAAAATTGTCTGCATAAATTTTTATTCCTGAATGAATATTTTGATCAACACATGGAAGATATTATTCCTACCTGGAATGATGATGAATTTATTGTGGTTGATTTAATTGTGGAAGTATTAAAAGCTATTCCATATTCTTCAACGGATAAGCCCGATCTATTTGAATTTAAAATCAGTGATGAAGAAAAAACGTTCTCCAATCAACTCTTGATAAAAACAATGCTGGAGGATAAGCGTTTTGATAAAATGGTGGAAGCAAAATTGGAAAATTGGGAATTGGATAGAATTTCCATGATTGACAGAATTTTGATGAAAATGGCGATAACCGAATTTATACATCTTTCCACTATTCCGGTGAAAGTTACTATTAATGAATATCTGGATATATCTAAGATTTACAGCACTCCCAAAAGCAAAGAATTTATTAATGGTGTGTTGGATAAAATAATGACCGAATTGCGCTCTTCGGGTGAAATCATAAAAACCGGAAGAGGTTTAGTTGAATAAATTTTAAATTTGCATGCTATGAATATCAAACAATTATTTATAATTATTACAATAGTGGCAAGCACACTTTTAATTTCATCCTGTAAAAATGAAAAGAACGCTCAGGATGATGACTTGCTAGATACCGACCTTATACAGAATTCAAATTCTGCGGAAGGGACTGTTAATGCCGATAAAGCACCTGTGATGCTTTTTGAAAGAGACATTCATGATTTTGGTGAAATTATTCAGGGAGAAATTGCAACAACAGAATTTAAATTTTCAAATACAGGCAAGAGTGATCTTATCATTGCTTCAGCGAGAGCAAGCTGCGGATGCACCGTTCCGGAATATCCGAAAGAGCCGATTAAACCCGGTGAAAGCGGAGTAATAAAAGTGTCGTATAATAGCGAAGGTCGCAAAGATGCTTTCAATAAAACAGTAACCATTACCGCCAATACAATACCTAACGAAAACAGAATTAAAGTGAAAGGTATTGTGGTGGTTCCAAAAGATAAACAATAAATATTATGCAATTACAATCAATGTTATTAATGGCGCCAAGTGGAGGAGAATCTTCATCAGGGTCAAGCTACACAACTATTATTTTTTTCCTGTTGTTCTTTGTGATACTTTATTTTTTTATGATTCGTCCGCAATCAAAAAAAGCAAAGGATCAGAAAAATTTTGTGAATGAAATTAAACCCGGTGACAAAATAGTTACCATAGGTGGAGTGCATGGCAAAGTATTAAAAGTAGATGACGAAACTTATTTGATAGAAGTAGATAATAATGTGAAATTACGTATTGAAAAAGCCGTGATTTCAATGGAATATACTAAGAACATGCTTAATCGCAAGGGCGTGCAAGCCTGATAATTTTTTCAGAAATATTTTACCACGTATTGGTTAATCCGATACGTGGTTTTTTTTTATGCAATTTTACAATATGGCTTTACATGTAGGAATTACCGGAGGAATTGGCAGTGGGAAAACTTTAGTGTGCCACTTGTTTGCTACTTTGGGAATACCGGTTTATTATGCGGATGAAAGGGCAAAAATAATTCTTCAGTCAAATGATGATGTAATCGCCGCTGTAAAAAACTTGCTTGGCAATAATGTATATTCAGATGAAGGAATATTAAATCGCAAATTAGTAGCAACACTTGTTTTTTCTGATTCTGATTTGCTTGCAAAATACAATGCTATTATTCATCCTGCTGTATTGCAAGATTCCAATTTATGGATGCATCAACATGCATCTTCCGCTTATATTTTAAAAGAAGCAGCGTTGCTTTTTGAAAGCGGCTCCTATAAATCCTTAGATAAAATAATTTGTGTTACCGCTCCTGAAATATTGCGCATTGAAAGAGTGATGCGTCGTGATACTATTTCAGAAAATGCAGTGAAACAAAGAATGAAAAATCAATGGAGTGAAGCGGAGAAAGCAGCCTTATCCGATTATATAATTATTAATGATGGCAACACAATGCTTATACCTCAGGTGATGAATGTGCATCAACAATTGTCTGCAATCTGTAATTAAGTTATTTCAAAAATTACTTTGTTTTGTTAGAATTACTTTTTAAATAATTAATTTTTTTTGACAGAGATATTACTTCATTACAAAATTATAGACAACTCTATTTAATGATTGTGGAAACAAATACTGTGTGTCAAATACTAAAATATGAACTTGGTCATTATACATTAATTTTACAAGCATAATCCAAACGATGGTAGATAAAATCAAACAATATATTCCCTTTGTAATTATTTTTTCGATATTCATTGGTAGCATTGCCATGATAAGCACTTATGATGGCGATTTATCAGATGCACGCACTTCTGTAATTCATGCTGTTTCTGCCGAGCCTTTGCAAATGATTTATAATATACCTGCTGATAGTGATGATGTACATTTTGAAACAGTGAAATCCGGACAAGTAATATCTGGTATGTTGGCACCATATGGAATTTCTTCTGATAAAATCCATCAGATGGCTGCTTACAATCAAATCCTTGATGCGGGTAAAATTATTTCTGGCAACACCTATTGCATTATTACAGATGATAAAGGAAGTGCTACACATTTTATTTATGAAAAAAATAAAATTGATTATGCTGTTTTCAATTTTACAGATGATAATGTAAAATGTTATGCAGGTAAAAAACCTGTTGAAACAAAAATGCGCAGTGTCGGTGGTGTAATTGAAGGGTCTGTTTATGAAACATTAGTTGCGCATGAAGCAGATCCTATATTGGCCAATGCACTTGCTGAAATATTTGCATATAATCTTGACTTCTATAAAGTAAACAGAGGAGATATTTTTAAACTCTATTATTCTGAAATTTATGTAGATGGAGAATATGTAGGAATTGATTCTGTACATGCGGCTTATATGCAACATCGTAACTCAGATTTTTATGCATTTCAATATACTCAAGATGGTGTAACAGGATATTTTGATGAGACGGGAAAAAGTTTGAAAAAAGCATTTTTACAAGCACCGTTAAAATATACACGTATCAGTTCTAAATATTCCAAGAATCGTTTTCATCCAGTTCAAAAAAGATTTAAAGCACATCTCGGAACTGATTATGCTGCACCGACAGGAACACCGATTTATACTGTAGGGGATGGGACTGTAATTGAAAAAGGATATACATCAGGTAATGGTAATTATGTGAAGATTAAACACAATGCAACCTACACTACTCAGTATTTACACATGAGCAAGTTTGCAAGTGGATTAAGTAAAGGTGATCGTGTTACTCAAGGTGAAGTGATTGGTTATGTTGGCAGCACAGGATTAGCAACCGGGCCACATTTGTGTTATCGCTTTTGGAAAAATGGTGTGCAGGTAGATCCGTTTCAGGAAAAAATTCCACCATCATTTCCAGTGAAAGCTGCTATGTTAGATACTTATCGTGCAATGGCAGGAAAAGAGATGCGCATACTGGAAAATACACCCGTAAATCTTGCACCTGAAGAAAAAGTAATACATGAATATATCGTAATGCTCGATACGTTAGGAGTGCTTCCTGCAATTCAATTTTTAATTCCTTCTTCAATCGGTATTTAAATTATGCATGCTGATACACTTGATCTTGTAAAGGATATTGTTTTAATGGTATTCTTTTTTGCAGGTACTTTATGGATGTGGAATATTGTGAGATTACCTTTCGCATCTCAACAAAAATTAGAAACACTTTTTAAGCGCAGTCGCTACCGATTCAAATGGTTATTTCTTATCGGATTTTTAATGATTACAGGATTATTTATCTGGCAGGAAATATTGAAGAAATAATATCAAATTACTACTAATCTGAATATTATTACACGAAGATTTTATTTGATTTGACCCATCACTTATCTTCCCTTAAACAGTTTACCTACCGAAGGCACGGGAAGACGTTTATGCAGTGATTCTATAGTATTTCAGGTTTAAATAATTAGTTTTTATTTATCTAAAATAGAAAGCCAAAATATCAAGATGAATCCAAATATCAAAAGAAAGATAATGTATCGCTCTCCCTTTTAAGGGAGAGTAAGGAGTGGGTCAAACCAATTATTAAGAATTAAAAAAGGAATATTAAAATGATTTCTAAATAATATCAATTTACCTCCACATCAAAATCTATATCAATCGGTTTTAAATCTACCATGTGGCATTTTTTGCAAAAATCAGGTACTTTATTTTCAAGCCACATTTTGCGAAATTCAAGATAGCCGGGTGAATTTAAACAATACATTAAACCATCGTCGAATACATTTCCGAAGTTTAGAATTTTCGGAAATGGTTTTGCGCAACATGGTGTTGCATATCCATCCCAACTAATATAAAAATGACTCCATGGAAGATGACATTTTTTAAATTCATTTTTGGATTTAATATCCCAGATAGTGAGGTGTACTTGTTTTAAACTATCTGCTTTTTTCTTTGCACGTCGCAATTCATTTTTAAATTCTTCTGTATGAAAGAAATCATAATAATCAATTGAATGTGCTGTAACTGCTGCCACATTAAAAGGTGTAATATTTACATCACTCACACCTAACTCTGCCGCCACTTCAATTACTTCTGCCATTGTGTGATAATTTTCTTTTATAGCAACAAAGTTGAACATTACATCTGCTCGTTTGTCCTTACAATGTTCAACAATAGCTTTTACATTATCATAAAATAATGTGTAATCGCTGCGCAATCTCACATTCTCATAAATATCGCCGATACCATCCATAGATATTTGTAAAGTATCCAATTTATCTGCAATTAATTTTACTAATTCAATACTGTTTGGTAAATGTGCATTGATTGAAATTGTAGTGATTATTCCTTTATTTTTTGAACGAATATATTCAAGTGCATCTGGTAATTGTTTGTATAATAATGTTTCACCCAATCCGGTTAATCCAATTGAATCCACATACGGATACGCCTGATCAATAATCTTTTTTAATTGATTGAGATCCATAAAACCTTTTGCCATCTCTTCACCAAATTGATATTCTCTGGGGCAGGTAATACATTTTAAATTACAATGATTAGTCACCTCCAACATGATTGATGATGGATGTGGAATGCGAGTACTGCCAATTGCCTTTAAATAAGAACCGTGAATTTTATTGGAAGTGTATTTAAAAAAATTAATGCCGCCGGGCAGACTACTTAATCTGCGAATTGCTTTTTGAATTCTTCTTTTATTGATGCCAAATGCCATAGTAGGTTGTAAAGTTACGAAGCCGATGATTGAATAAACCGGAATATTCCACTTGTTACATTTTTAATACGATTATAGTTCGTGATTTAAAACATTCAGCTAAAAGCGAAGTCATCTTTTTACTTATGTTATCTTTGCCGATCAATTTTTAATTATGGGTTTGAAATGTGGTATTGTCGGTTTGCCAAATGTGGGTAAATCAACTTTGTTTAATGCATTAAGCAGTGCTAAGGCACAAGCAGCTAATTTTCCATTCTGTACTATAGAACCAAATATTGGAGTGGTTACAGTGCCGGATAATCGTTTAATTCAATTGGCTGATATTGTGCAACCTCAAAATTTATTGCCTACCAATATTGAGTTTGTAGATATTGCAGGCTTAGTAAAAGGTGCAAGTAAAGGGGAGGGCTTGGGAAATAAATTCTTAGCAAACATCAGAGAAACAGATGCCATCATTCATGTGATTCGCTGTTTTGAAGATGATAATATTGTGCATGTGCATGGCAATGTAGATCCAGTGCGTGATAAAGAAATTATTGATTTTGAATTACAATTAAAGGATTTAGAAACTGTAGAAAGTCGCTTAACAAAATATGCAAGAGCTGCTAATATCGGCGATAAAGAAGCAAAGAAAATTACTGAAGTATTAACCGCCTGTAAAGCACATCTTGAACAAGGAAAAAGTGGTCGCAGTTTAGAATTGGATGAAGATGGAAAAAAAATATTAGATGATTTATTTCTGCTAACTACAAAGCCTGTAATTTATGTGTGCAATGTGCATGAAAAAGAAATTCATTCGGGTAATGCATTTGTAGATACATTGAAAGAAGCAGTGAAAGATGAGCAAGCAGAAGTGATAATTATCTCTGCAAATATTGAAGCAGAAATTGCGCAGTTAGATAGTTATGAAGACAAGCAAATGTTTTTGGAAGATATCGGTTTAAAAGAAAGTGGATTAAATCAATTAATTAGGTCGGCATATCATCTGCTTGATTTGATAACTTATTTTACAGCGGGAGAAAAAGAAGTGCGTGCATGGACAATTCATAAAGGCATGTTAGCACCACAAGCAGCGGGTGTAATTCATACAGATTTTGAAAAAGGATTTATCCGTGCAGAAGTAATTCACTTTGCCGACTACATAAAATACGGTAGTGAAGCTGCATGTAAAGAAGCCGGAAAATTAAATGTGGAAGGAAAAGAATATGTGGTGCAGGATGGTGATGTAATGCATTTCAGATTTAATGTTTAGTTTTTAAAATGGCTGTTGGTTATTAGCTATTAGCTATTGGCTATTAGCTATTGGCAGTTGGCGAAAAAAAACTTTGACTATTGACATGGAACATTGACAAAAAACTTTGACCATTGACAAAAACAATTGACATAGAACATAGACCATTGACAAAAAAACATTGACTAAAAAAACTCATCACATTTTTTTACAGTTTCATTCCAGCCGGACATATTCGCAGTCAGAACCCTGCTGAAACACAAATTGAGAAATGTATATTTGTTATCAATTCCCCAAGATTTAATACAGATGAAAAATGGATTTTTTTTTATTAGCTTTTGTTTAACTATTTTTTTTAATGAAGTAGCTGCTCAGGTTGCGGGAGACCTTGATACATCCTTTGATTTTAATGGGACTCTATTTTTGGACACCTCCGAAAATCACAATGGAGCTTCATCCTTAGTTGTTCAGCCTGATGGGAAAATTGTAGTTGGGGGATACAGTATTGCTGATGTTTTTTCTGACTTCGCTTTGGTGAGGTTCAATAATAATGGGTCTTTAGACACAACATTTGGTGATATGGGCATAGCAGTCGCTTCCATAGGATTATTTAGCGATTACTGTTCTAACCTGGTCTTACAAACCGACGGGAAAATTATTGCAATTGGATATAGTTACGTTAATAGTTTGGGTTCAGAAGCTATTTGCGCACTTGCACGATATCTTCCGGATGGCACGTTGGATCCGGATTTCGGGAGTGATGGTATAGTAACTACAGATATAGGAACAAATGAACAAATACTCCTTTCAGGCGCAATTCAAACTGATGGAAAAATTGCAGTGGCCGGATATTCCGGTGATTTGGGAAATCATGCCTTTGCTGTTTTACGTTTTTTGGAGAACGGTGTACTTGATTCTGATTTTAATGAAGATGGAATTCTAACTTTTGGATTAGGAACTGGAACAGCTTCCGCTAGCTCTATATTAATTCAAGCTGATAATAATATTTTAGTGGGCGGCACTGCTTTTAATGGTATAGATAATGATTTTGTATTATTCAGGCTGGATACTGTTGGAACTTTTGATCTGGATTTTGGTATTGACGGAATCGTTGTCTCCGATTTTTTTGAGGAATGGAATACGAATAATGCTATTGCACTGCAAACGGATGGTAAAATTGTAGCAGTAGGTTATACAGGAGAATTTCCTGAATTTGATTTTGTTGTTGCTAGATATTTTGGTGATGGAAAAATTGATAGTAGTTTTAATTTCACTGGTATAAGAAAAACGGATCTGGGGTCAGAAAACGATATTGCAGAATCAGTGATCATTCAACCTGATGGCAAAATTATAGCTGCAGGTTCCTTTTTACCTGGTGGTTATCAATATGCCTTAATAAGATATACTACTGAAGGTCTTTTAGATAATTCATTCAATGATGATGGCATTGTAACAACCAATATTCCAGGTGTTTTAAGTGAACAACTTAATATGGCAGCCTGGCAAACCGATGGCAAAATTATTTGCGCCGGCGGTGGCATAGCAAGTGGGGAGTCGTGTTTAACAATGGCCAGATATATTGGCAGACTTCAGGAATCCTGCGATTCAATTGATGGACAACCTATAGATATTGATACAATTGCAGAGAGCGATATATACTTTTATATTTCTGGTGTGAGTGATAGTACTGAATTTCAATGGCAAACAAATCTTGGCTTTGGATGGATCAATTTATTTGATGCAGGGCAATATTCCGGCGTAAACAATGATACACTTTATGTGATGGATATTAGTGATGGGAATGACAATCAATTTTTCAGATGTTTAACAAATAATTTGGATTGCAAGGATACTTCCGAGTATGCGATTTTAACTGTAGAACATCCAATTGGAATTGGAGACAATATTGCGAACGAAAATTTTTTACTATATCCAAATCCGGTTATTGAATTTGTCCAACTCGAATATTCCTTGATGCAAGAAGAAATCCTTTCGATTTATCTATACGATATTTATGGCAAATTTATTGAAACATTTATCGAAAACTATACTCAGGCAGCAGGAGTTTACAAACAAAAAATAACCTTACCTACTCAGCTATCCAATGGAAGTTATGGTATTTTAATTATTACACAAAAAGGGAAATTGATTATTCCGTTTCTTTACCTAAAACAATAAATATTAATTTTATTACAAAAAAATATTTTAACCCCATTTTTCCAAATACTACTCTTGCGAGTGCAATCCAATAATATTTCCTTCGCTATCTTCAAAAAATGCCATATAACCATTGTTTTCTCCAATAAGTGTTTTCGGCATAGTTACTTTTCCTCCGGCAGTTTCCACACGATTTAATGCGGCATTTAAATCAGGATTACCATTCAAATAAATTTTTACACCATCACTACTTGCCGTATGCATCTCACTTAATGCGATGCAGCCATTCGCTTTACCACTTTCTGGATTTGCCGGAAAAAATGCCATCTTAGTTTCTGCCATTTCCATTTCCTGCATGGTGATGTCAAACATTGTTTCATAAAATTTTTTGGCTCTGCTGAAATCTGTTACAGATATTTCGAACCAGTTGAGAGAGTTTGCGTTTGGATCCATTTTTTTTTATTTAAAAGTAATTAAAAACAATTGACAATGGACAGTTGACAATTGACAATCAAAAAAAATCATCACTCATTACTGATTATTTATTTCATTTTTTTGAGGTCTGAATTACAGATAATAAGATTACTCGGATTCAAAAGCCATCACCATTTCCAAGCGCTTTTTTCCCGATTCACCGATTCCACATTTCCCCCAACAACTTAAATATTTCTGCTTTAGCCTTCGCCATCGCCAATTGCCAATGTTTTTTTTCGATTACACGATTACACGATTCGACAATTTAACATTTTCATGTTACTCACTACTCACTACTCACTACTCACTAAAAAATCGCCCTCAACTGAAATCTCGCTACATGTACAATTGCGGCAGTTCCTGTTTTACGGCCTTCATAAGAAATAGTCAGTTGTAATATTTGCGAAAGTCTACGGTCGAAATTCAGGTTCCATAAAATATTATTTCCATTGCGCAAACCTGCAAGCATTGCATAACCCACCGGTGAATCTTCCTCACCCACAAAAGCATTTTTCACAAAAGAAAAGCGTGAAGTAATTGTACTTTTCGTAACTACATTATAGCGAATGTCTGCAGTTATTTCATTGCCTTTTAATGTTTCATTTCCTTCTATGTTTTCACTTGAATTAAATTTATAATACACTGTAATTCTGTATTTGCTTCCGCTGATAAAATTTAATCTTGGTTCGATTGTATAAAAGGGAATATTATAACTTCTTCCAACGAATGCTTCGGATATATAATCAGAATTGCCGTTGGTGAAAGTGAGATTAAACAATAATGGTTTTAGAATTTTATATCGCATTACTATCCGGTTTTCAATTCTGTCTCTGCTTTCTGGTCCGTTGGTCAACACATATTTTGTAAAATTTTGCTGATAGGTATAATCAATTCCAAATACAGATGAAGCACGATTAAAATACAACGTGTTTTGCCAAAAACTATTAGAACTCACCAATAAAGAATCGGGCACATTTGCAAATGGATTATAGCCATTTAAATCGCCATTGTCCAGTACTTTTTTTCCTAACTGTAAAGAAGAAACAACTGAAAATCTCCCGATAAATTCTTTGTACCCTTTCGAATCAAACCACACAATTTTCGGGTTGATTCCAATTGAATAATTAAACTGTGAAATATTAGATTGAATATATCCTTCAGTGGGAATTGATACTTGAATATAATTTGCCTGATCAGAAAATGCAGCTACTTCAAATTCATTTAATTCCGGTACTCCATTGTTGTTGTAATCAATCCATGTGTAACTTCCCTGACCGGGTTCTACTTCCACATAGGTGAATTCTAACAGGGGTTCCTGACCGGTTCCTAATTCATAAAAAATATCAGACGTAACCAAGCCTCTGTTAATTATTAAACTATGTTGCGCACGACCTAATATGGAAGATTCAGGTTCTAAATCTGAGAGTGCTGTATCAGAAATTTCAAGTGTGCGATAAGTTGCTTGATAAGTAAAACGACTGTTGGGATTTTTATTAAATCCACCAATTAAATTATAAGTAACACCATTATTTGCATTTACAAAATCACCGGCATAAGGTAATTTATCATTGCGCATAACTACGGATGCATTAAACGTATTTGCAACAGTATCAGAAGATTTTAAAAAATAAGTAAACTGATCGTAATAAAAACTGGAAGTAGTAAGTGAATCATTGAGTGCTTTAAAACGATTGTGTTCACCTTCATAATATACACCTGTATTTAATCCTTTTGCATTTACAAAAATGCGGGTAAGTTCTAATTTTGGGCGAAAGAAATTTGTAGAAATTGTATCGGCATTGGAAGTTAAATAGCTGCCATTTGCAAACAATAACCATTTAGGATAAATGAATTGTACAGAACCTGCTTGTTTAAATCCATTATAAATTTCTTCTTGTACAAAAGCAGTTGAATTTACATTTAATAAAACCCTATTATTTAATTGCAAAGCAAAATCAGCAACAGCATAATGCTCATTTGCTTTTTCTGAATTAATAATATTCCAATCACGATTAAATTCTACAGGGCGATATCTTTCAATTACATTAAATTCTTTTTCCTTCATTTCATACGACAGTTTTGTTTGCAATTTTGAATCTGCATTTAAATCATAAGTATTTGCATAATTAGTTTGAATTGCAATACCATCATTGTCAGCATTATCAATTTTGCTAAATGTATTTACATTTTTATTTGAATACGCAATTTCAGCACCGATAGAATTATTTGCATTTAAATCATATTGAAAACCGGAACTAATCATTTGTGTTTTTTTGGGAGTAACAAGTAGTATCACAGGTTCAAAAGATCCTTGCGGAACACCATCAATTGGCGCTACCCATTTATAAGTACGACCATTACCTAAAGTAGCTGCAACAATATAATTTCCATTGTTAATTCCGAGATCAGTAAAAGAAAGTACATATTGTGCAGAATCAGGATTTGTTGAATACACAAATACAGAATCAAAACCTAAAGAATCAATTAATTTATACATGATACGGGTTGCATCAAATGTGGTCATATCAATTCCGGTTACAAATGCATCTTGAATTGAGTCGCCCACATTTTCCATTACATTGCGTTGTGTGCTGTCGAGTGATTGATTTAAAGGTTGGTTTTTTGAATCTTGTTCTGAGTAAATATTAAAATGTAATTTGAGTTTATTATTATTTGAAGTATAAGTATTTGAATTTGTAATCAGCGATCGGAAATAATATTGATCGGAATATTCAAATTCTATAGTTACACGAATATCTTTAGTAACCATTTGATTTGGAGTAAACGTAATTTCTCCGGAATTATAATCAATTACGTAATCATTTTCAGCACCACGAATTAGCAATATACCATCTGCATACACACGCTCTGTTCCTGCAAGAATTATAATATAAGTTTCACCATTGGCACCTGTTAATTTATAAGGCCCTTGATTTCCTTCAATTACATTTAATTGTTGACGCACATATAATCCTCTTGCAGCAGTGAAACTAATTCCTGTTTTTAAAGAACCCCCACCGGGATGAAAACCACCCTGATAATATAAACCCTGCGATTTTTTATAGTAGTTCATAAAATATCCTTCGGGTTTATACAATTCGAAATCACCGATAGTAAGTGCTTGTTCATCTTTAGAAACATTGATAAATACTTTATCAAATTCTTGCAATTGTTGTGTGTTACCTTCCGGTTGAATAGGAATATTATTATCAGAAATAGAAGCAGAAACCATGACATCATTTTGCAACTTACCACTCATTTGTAAATTGAAACTGGAATTAACAACCACATCCTGATTATTGCCAAAAGAAATACCTCTTGTTAAACTTCCATTATAATCCAAACCATCTAATTCGAGATAGGGATTTACACTTTCTGATTCATAAATTAATGGAGTAAGATTAAGTTCTGCTGAATCTAATTTGGCCGGATCTTTATGAAAATATTTTTGAGTGAATAAAAATGGAAATACTTTGTAGGTAATTAAAATTGAATCTGGAATGATTGCATATTTCAATATCAGTATTGAAGAAAAATAATCTAACTCATATGTAGAAGCGGTATTTGAAACTACTTCACCGTTTAAAAATTGAATAATGCGTTCGCTGTTTTGTAAAATGCTCAATGTATCAATTACAATAGAATCATTTACTGGATACAACATTTTACTCCGTTCATTACTCATCTGGGAAAAGCCAGATGCGGTGATGAAGCAAAGCACAATTATTAGTATGCCATTGCGAAAATTGATACGAAGTATTTAGAGCGAATTTAACTGTACTCCGTTAAACGCAATCAATAAGATGTTCTTGTATTGCCGTCAGGCACGATTCATTTGGATAACACCCAGCTTTGCCAGTATTACAATTACAGGGTAAGTAGGATCAAATTCAAACCATCTCACACCGAAGTTTGCTCTTCCCATGTGTTTGTGATGATTGTTGTGATATCCTTCGCCCATCATGATAAGATCCAATGGCAGAATATTTTTTGATGTATCCTCAATGCTGAAATTTCTATAGCCATATTTATGCGCAAAATAATTAATGATAGCTCCATGTAAAGGCCCCATTACAAAAATGAAAGGAAGCAATAACCACATCCACCATGCAGTAGCAAAGAAGTAAAAGAAAACGATATATACAATTCCCCAAGTGATACGAGTTAAAATATTTGAGGCAAACAAATCAAAGCTGCGCCATTGTGGTAAATTTTTTAAATATTTTTCTTCTACCGGAAATTTGCCATTGAATATTTCCTGATATATAACTCTTGTCTTTAGCATTAATGGAAATAATCCTTTTGTATAACTTGGTGAATGCGGATCATTCTCAGTGTCTGTATGGGCATGATGGAGCCTGTGCAAAACACCATAGGCATATGGCGACAGGTAGGAAGAACCTTGAGTGATAAAAGTGAATATGTAAAAGAATTTCTCCCAGCCTTTACTCATTTTAAACATGCTATGCGCCGCATAACGATGTTGGAAAAAAGTTTGACAAAATAGGGAAAAATACCAGAGGACAATGAAGAAAATAATAACGGTCATGATAATAAAAACGATTTAATTTATTGGGTGCAAATATAAAAAAATCTTATCGCTTTTTCTCAGATAAATAATGTTGAATTTGTTGTTCGTGATGATATAAATGCGCAGAAAAGAATGTAATCATTTGAGATGCATTAATTAATCCCACTCTGGGATGACGAAAAATATTTTTATTTACAAGATTATTCGGTAATTCATCCAATAACTGTTTTAAATCGGATTGCATTGTGTTCCATTCTTTAGTTACAGTTTCTATTGTGGTTAATTGAATTGGTTCGGGCAATCCTTTGGGTGCTTTAAATTTTTTGGTAGTACGCAATTGACTGTTAAGTAAATATGACCTTACCCAGCCGGCAATGGGATTGTATTCAAATATATCGCCTTGTAATTTTTTCTTCAGATAATTTATACTTGAAATGAATGAAAAATTTAAATGCTGTAATGTTTGCACCACACTCCATTTATTTTCCTGCATCGGCTGATAAATTATTTCTGCCGGAAGTACATTTACTGTTTGCAATAATTTATCATAATCTGCAATCAGTTTACTGTAATGGTTTTGAATGGATTTATGCATTGGTATTACACTTCTTTCGCATCTAATGTAAACAAAGTTATTTCGGGTAATATACCAACACGACCAGGATAACCGATTACGCCAAATCCACGGTTTACATATAGGTAGCTGCCGTTATTTTCATATAAGCCTGCCCATTGTTTATAAAAATATTTTACGGGACTCCATTTAAAATTAAATATCTCCATACCGAATTCCATTCCATGTGTATGTCCGGCAAACATGACATCAATTTTTGCAGGATGATTTAATACTTCTGCTTCCCAATGCGAAGGGTCATGCGATAATAACAAGACAGTAAAAGTTTCGTGAATACCATTTAATGCTTGGTGTAATTTCCCATGTTTTGGAAACCTGCTGCTTGCACTCCAATTCTCAACACCTGCCACAATTATTTTCTCACCGTCCTTTTCTATTTGCACATGTTCATTTAATAATAATCGCCAACCCATTTGATTGTGTAATGCTTTCAGATGATTCAGATTTTGAACTTTAGCCTCAGGACTTTCCCATTGCATATAATCACCATAATCATGATTTCCTAAAACAGAAAAAACACCTTGTTTAGAGTGTATTCCTCTAAAAATTTCTACAAGTGGCAAAGCTTCAGTGGCAATATTATTTACAAGATCGCCGGTAAATAATACAAGATCCGGATCTAAAGCATTAATGGTGTTTACAGCTTTTTGTATTGCACTTTTATCAGATAAACTTCCGGAATGAATATCAGAAATTTGCACCACTTTTAATCCCAGAAATGCTTTGGGTAATTGCAACATCTTCAACGATACTTTGCGCACTTTATAATTATATACATTGAATACAGAACCGTAAACAAAAGCAAATAGCAGAAGAAAAGTAAAGCCTATTGCAAGCCAACTCCAAACGAAAGAACGCTCAATTCCCAAATAAAAGCTTTCATTATTAAATACATGAATCACAATTGGTTAATACCGATTTTCAGCAGTCGAATAATATCTTCCGCCAACATGAAAATGCTGATGAGAATTTTTGGAAATAATAGTAAAAAAATTAATGAAGCACTGAGTTGTTGAGGAATGTTTAGTCTTGACCTTAAATTATTATTCAAAAAAATAAATAACGCTAAAAGCAATATGCCTGTTAGTCCGAAATAACTTATGGGTAACAATATACTATTGCCGAAAATAGAAAGAAATGCCTGGTAAGCATATATGTCAATTCCAAGAATAAATACAAGAAGGAATGCGAAACGCTTTAGCATAAAAGGATAATGGGTTTAATGGATAAATTGACGATTTCAACAAAAAGATATTGTGCACTATTTATATTTTCCCAAAACCTGATTTACCGGAAAGCACAGAGTACAGATAAATAATTGCCAACACAGAACCAACAACAAGAAGATATCCCGTTTGTTTATCACCTTCCCTAAAAGCTAAGACGCAACCTGTTATAGAAGCAATAGTTAGAAAAGTACCGATTACAATACGTATCCATCTCGAAATATTATTTACATTCATTTTGCTAAAGTAGATATTGCTGATTAGATAAATTTACACCGTATGATTAACAAATTAAAAGTGATTGAGTTTGCAGGGATATTAGCAGGACCTGCGGTGGGAATGTTCTTCGCCGAAATGGGAGCGAAGGTTATTAAAATTGAAAATCCAAAAACTGGTGGTGATGCTGCAAGATTTTGGAAACTGCCCGAAGAAATTAATTCAGAAAAAACATCTGCCTATTTTAATAGTGTCAACTGGAATAAGGAACATGTATTTCTTGATTTGGAAAATTTGGATGATTATAAAGGAATGTTGGAATTAGTAAAAGATGCAGATATAATAATTTGTAATTGGAAGAAAGGTGATGCTGAAAAACTAAATGTAGATTATGAAACACTAAAAACAATAAATCCAAAAATTATTTATGGGCAAATATTTGGATTTGATGCAAACTCAGACAGAGTTGCTTTTGATATGGTGATGCAGGCAGAAACTGGATGGCTCAGCATGAATGGAATAGATAAAAATACATTGTGTAAAATTCCGGTAGCAATAATTGATTTGTTTGCAGCACATCAATTGAAAGAAGGAATTTTAATAGCCTTGTTAAACAGACAAAATTCAAATTCAGGAATGCAGGTTACTGTTTCACTCTGGGATGCGGCTATTGCATCTTTGGCTAATCAATCTTCTAACTGGTTAAATGCAGAACATTTGCCACAACCCATGGGTTTGTTGCATCCAAACATTGCCCCTTATGGAGAAGTAGTTACTACAAAAGATGAAATCCAATTTGTACTTGCAGTTGGCACAGATAAACAGTTTAAAAATTTGTGTGAACTATTAAACTTAAATCAACTTGCAAAAGAGTTATCATATAAAACCAATGTGCAGAGAGTTGTACATCGAAAAGAATTATTACCCTTATTGCAAGAAAAAATATCAGCGATTTCAAGTAAAAATTTTATGCAATCATGTGAAGAAAATAAAATTCCCGTTGGTGTAATTCGTAATGTTCAACAATTATTCGAGGTACCCGAAGCCCAAGCCTTAATATTAGAAGATGCAGAAGGCAGACGGGTAAAGTCAGCCATTTTTAAGATAGCACCTTAAAGCCCAAGATCTGGAAGTCCGCCACTCATTGCTAAGCTTCTTGCTTCAGCTTCCGATACTTTTTGCGCCTGATCCATTGCCCTGTTGATAGCAGTTAATATCAAATCTTCAATATAATCTTTATCGCCACCTTGTATTAAATCACTGCTGATGTCAATATTTTTTATCGTTTTATTTGCAGTTGCCGTAACAGTTACTTTATACTTGCCATCGCCCGCAATACCATCCACAGAAATAGAATCCAACTTGCTTTTCATCTCTTCCATTTTTTTCTTGAGCTCCATGGCTTTACTTAAATCAAACATATAATTAGAATTTAGTGCAAAGATATTTATCTTTGACCCACCATACAATTATGAAAAAAAGAGAATTAAAAAAACGAGTGAATCACAGTATTTCTGCTGCAATAGATTATGTACTATTAACTGCTGATTCAAAAAAAGTGGAAGCTAAAACTGAAAAGTTACTTGCTATCTATGAAGAAATGATTAAAGACATCAATGATTCTAAATTATTAAAGAAAGAAAAATCAATGAAGGCTCACTTTAATAATTTGAAGACTGATTTTAATAAAAAAATCAATAAGGTTTTTGAAAGCCTGTAAGCAGCAATCGCAATGGAAAAATATAGAAGCATTACTCCGCAGTCACCCGGACATTTATTGATTTCACGCACCGCCGACAGAGGGAGAGGTGTGTTCACTACAAAGAAAATATTGAAAGGAGAAACTATCGAGGTTTGTCCTATGATTGTTTTTAGTGCTAAAGACAGATTAAGTGTGAATGACACTTTTTTATATGAGTATTATTTTGAGTGGGGAAATAATGGAAAAAAAGGTGCACTTGCAATGGGATATGGTTCTTTATACAATCATGATTATACACCCAATGCGAAATATGTTCCTGACTTTGATTTCAATGTATTAGAATTTGTAAGCCTGCGTGATATTGAAGCAGGTGAAGAGATTACTGTAAACTACAATCTGGATCCGGATGATAAATCTCCTGTTTGGTGGGAACAACAATCCATTAAAAAGAAAAAGCAACATCCTTAATTAAGTCAGGTGTTTGTGTTTTAAAATCAACTTTACAACTTTTGTAATTTTGAACCGATATGACAGATTACATCGGCACAGGTATTTCAAATTTTAAAGAGCTCATCCAATTTCTGGATACCAGAGCCAAGTCAAAAGATTTAGTGCAGAATAATTTACTGCGTGAAATGCGTGATAATCTTTTGCTGTTAGAACATCGCAATAATGAAGGTGTAGATAAAAAGGAATTGACAAATGTTTTAGAAGCAAAAGCTATTGACGCTGCTTTTGAAAAAAATTTCCATTTTAATCAGCTTGTAAATAATAAAAAATTAAGTACGGAACATCTGTTAGATCCACAGCAAACAAAATATTTAGGTTGGGATGCAAAGCGATTTATTTACAGCATTGAAGGCAAGATTAAAGAATTAAAAAAATTATTTGCAATTTATCCTGACATGACTAACGCACCGGTGAATATTACACAGCGTTACAATAATTTATTTAATCAGTTACTTCAGTTCAGTGCCTTTATTTACGGCATTCGCAAATAAAAAATATTTTCTTCTGTAACTTTTTCATCGGCTATGCGCCATAAGTGTGTAAATCATTTTAAACACTTAAAAAATAAATTATGAAAAAGATTACTTTAATCCTTATGGCTTTTGCCGCTTCCACAATTGCGTTTGCACAAAATAGACAAGTGGATGAGTTCTTCAAAAAATATGAAGGCAAGGAAGGTTATACCAGCGTTATGATCTCAGAAAAATTATTTGAACTTGTAGCAAGTGCTGCACCTGAATCAGAAGCCGAAATAACAGATATGATTGGCGAACTTCAAGGAATCAGAGTTTTGGTGTATGATCAGGAAGATGCATACACAAAATCTGCAGAGTTATATAAAGAAGCTTCTTCAGCAATTTCGTTAGATGCTTTTGATGAGTTATTAACTGTGTATGATGAAGGAGATAAAGTGCGCTTGTTGGTTAGGCAAGATCCGGCAAATAAAGAAGTGATAAATGAATTGCTGATTTTAGTTTCGGGTGATGAATTTGTTTTGGTAGATATATTCGGACAAATTGATTTAAGTAAAATATCAAAGCTTGCCGACAGCATGGATATTGAAGGCTTGGATGAATTAAAAAATTTAGATAAATAATTTAACTGATTTAATCTGTAAGCAATGAAAAAATTACTAGCTATTATTATTTTGTGTTTAATATTTAATGCAAATAATCTACATGCGAACATTACGGAGAAAGAAGGAACAAAATTAAATCTGTGGATACCTGGTTTACTTATCAAAGTTTTTTCAGGAATATCAGATGATTATATCAGTGACAGTGAAATAGAGGGGCAGGCTGCGATGGAATTTGCATCAAAAATCGGAAATCTAAATCTCTGTGTAAGAGAAGGTGACTATTATAATATTTCCGATGCAAAAATCAATAGAAAATTAGCTCGGATGGAGAAGAAAGAATATGAAGAATTATTGCGAGTGATAGATGATGGGACATTAGTGAATGTGAGTATTAAACAAAAGAAAAACGGCAATATTAAAAGAGTAATTGTTTTAGTGGATGAAACTGATGAAACATTTGTGTATGCTAAAATAAATTGTAATGTGGCAATAGATGATGTTCAGCAATTAATTCAAAATATAGATATAGCGGACTTATAAAAACATACATACACCGAAGTATGGAATTAGGGTGCTGCAATCATTGGTTGCAGCGCTTTTATTTATAGCCAACGCTTGTAGCGATAATAAATTAGTTGCGCAATTACTACCACTGCCATAATTGATAATAAAATGAAGTAGCCGTTTCTGGTTTCCAGTTCAGGCATATTTGTAAAATTCATTCCATAGATACCAGCTATAAAAGAGAGTGGAATAAAGATGGTAGAAATGATAGTGAGCACCTTTATGGTTTCATTCATCTTTGTACTCTGATTGGAGAGATTGATATTAATCATGTTGGTTAAAGATTCCCGATCAGAATCAATTGTAGCAATCACTTTAATAATATGATCTTGAATATCTCTCAGATATACATATAGTTCTTCAGAGATTATATCATCCTCAATTTTAAGCATACCAGCAATTATTTCTTTTACAGGTGCAGCAGCTTTCCGTATTGCAATCATATTTTTATTTAACCGATGAATATTATGCAATTGATTTACATCGGGCTTGCCTAATATATCATCTTCCAAAGCATAAAAATCATCGTCAAATTTTTCTAATGCCTCACCATAGCTATCAATTAAAGTATCTAAGAGAGCGTAGCATAAATATCCGGTTCCTAATTTTCTAACTCTTGAATTGCCGGATTGTAATCTTTGAATTACCGGGTTAAAAATTTCGCTTTCTCTTTCTTGAAAAGTAAGCAAAATATTTTTTGATAAAATAATACTTATCTGATCTGTTTCAATTACCTGCGATTGCTCAGGCATATTAAATTCATTTAATGCAAGAAATAATATACCTGATTTCTGATGTGCATCTATTTTTGGAAATTGATACACATTTAAAATGTCTTCCATTACCAGACCATGTAAATTGAATTTTTTAGCAATAGCTTCCATCAAAGGAATATCATGCAATCCATCAATATTTACCCACACTAATTTATCATCCGGAATTTGTAATTGTTCTAATTCTTTTTGCTTAATTATTTTTTCTTCATAAGATGTTTCATCAAAAATAAATGCAGTAATTTTTACATGATCCATCTTCTGTGTGCCCGTGTAGATCAACGAGCCTGGAGGCAGGCCTACCTTTTTTTTCTTAGATCTGTTGCGTTGACGTTTAAGGCGAAGATTAGTTTTCACTGTGCTTTCTATAATTATTAAACAAACTATTCCATTTCATTTTTAATACACCGATTACTGCTTCTTTCACAATTCCTTTACTCATTTTCGAAGTTCCTTTTTCACGGTCTTTAAAAGTTATAGGAATTTCTTTGAGTTTAAAGCCACATCGCCATGCAGCAAATTTCATTTCTATTTGAAATGCATATCCGATAAATTGTATTTTATCAAGATCTATATTGTCTAACACAATACGCTTGTAACAAACAAATCCTGCAGTGGTATCATGCACCGGCATACCCGTAATCATTCTTACATAAATAGATGCACCTTTAGAAATAAAGATTCTATTCGATGGCCAATTTTCAACCTTACCTCCCTTCACATAACGAGAGCCAACTACCAGATCTGCATGATGTTGACATGCATGTAACAATCTGGAAAGATCAGCGGGATTGTGAGAAAAATCTGCATCCATTTCCATGATATATTCATAACCATGTTCTAATGCCCATTTGAATCCAAGAATATATGCAGTACCTAATCCTAACTTACCAGCACGTTTTATTAAATGCAATCTGTTTATAAATTCTGATTGTAAATTTTCAACAGTAACTGATGTACCATCCGCAGAATTATCATCAATAATCAGCACATTGAATTGTTCGGGTAATGACATTACCGCACGAATTATTCCAGCTATATTTTCCTGTTCGTTATAGGTGGGTATTATAACTATTGACTTAGTCAAACTAATTGCGTGTTTTGGATTGCTTAAATCTGAGCTTCATCATTTTTAATTTCAGTTTGGTATGCAAAGGGAAATCATTATTTATTATCCAATCAAAATACTGTGGTTCCTTCTGAAAAATTTCTTCAACTAAGCGACCATTATATTTTCCAAAATTAAAATACTCCTTACCATCTTTATAAATCATTCTTCTTCCGGTGTCCACAAAATCGCCATCCTTGCTAAACTCATGTAAAAAAGAAATATCATTTTTCAAATCATCTTTATAGCGATCTATTTGTCCGAGAAGAACTTCGTAAGTTGCTTTTACATCTGCCTCTGCACTATGTGCATTTTCCAATTCTTTATTGCAGAAAAATTTATAAGCAGCTTCAAGAGTGCGTTTTTCCATGAGTGTAAAAATGCGCATCACATCCACATATCTGCGCTCATCATCAAAGCCGATATCCGCTCTTAAAAATTCTTCAATCAATAAAGGGATATCAAACTTATTGGAATTATACCCACCCAAATCTGCATTGCCAATAAAATCACGAATTTCAGTTGCTACCTTTTCAAAACGAGGTGCGTCTTTTAAATCGGCATCCGTTATTCCATGAATTGCAGTAGAGTCAGCGGGTATCGGAATACCCGGATTAATGCGATATGTTTTTACTTCCTGATTTCCGCCAGGAAGTATCTTCAACATACTTATTTCAATAATGCGATCGGTTGCCACATTAATTCCAGTGGTTTCAAGATCTATAAAAACAAAGGGTTTATCTAAGTGGAGCATAGTTGCAAAAATCAAATTAATTGCTCAAAATTCAAATTATTAAAATTGCCCGAGCTCATAAGTAATAAACAAGTGTTGTCAGTGATTGCGTTTTTTAATGATTGTAATAAAGATTCAGAATTGTTTATCACCATTAAATCAGTGTCGTTAAAAAAGCCCTGCATGTCGGATTTACTTAATGATGGGAGTTTTTTTATGTCAAGAGTATGAGGGTTGAAATAGACAATTCGCTCATTTGCAGCAAGCATAGTATTAGCATAATTAGGCAAGAAATTTTTATTTAAACTGCTGTAAGTATGTAATTCAAGACAGGCAATTAATTTCTTTTCCGGGTATTGTTCTTTCACTGCATCAATAGTTGCTTTCACTTTAGATGGTGAATGCGCAAAATCTCTGAAAACTATTTTTGAATCAGTTTGATATAATACTTCTAATCTGCGGGCAGCACCTTCAAAGTTTTGCATGTTTTTATAAAATGTGGTTTTTCCAATATTTAATAATTCACATACTTGAGCTGCACCTGCCATATTCTCCATGTTATGTTTTCCAAATACATTTAAATTAAATGTATTGTTATCGACTTCAATTGTTGTATGATTTCCGGATACATGATATTGCGGCACGGAGTAGGGGATTGTTTTGAAATTGGGGTTTACTTCTTCTATTAACTGTAGAATATTTTTATCGTCTGCATTATAAATCAATACACTTTCTTTATTCATGCTTAATAGTAATTGCCGGAATTGATCAAGATAACTTTCCCATGTTGGAAATACATTAAAATGGTCCCAGGCAATACCGCTGAGTACAGTGATATGTGGTTTGTAATGTAAAAATTTAGGTCGCTGGTCCAAAGGTGAAGCAAAATATTCATCACCTTCAATAATTATAACAGGAGCATCACTAAGTTGTACCATCGTCTCAAAACCTTTTAATTGAGCACCAACTAAATAATCAAAATCAAAAGAAGATTGTTTTAAACAATGCATAATCATGGAAGTGATTGATGTTTTACCATGACTGCCGCACACTACCACTCTTTTTTTTGTTTCCGATTGATTGAAGATGTATTCAGGAAAACTATATACATGCAGCCCTAATTCTTTAGATTTTAGTAATTCAGGATTATCTGCCCTTGCATGCATTCCCAGAATAACTGCATCCAGACGCTGATTTATTTTTTCAGGAAACCAACCCGGTGTTTCCGGCAACAAACCATATTGTAATAATCTGGAACGGGAAGGTTCGAAAATTTCATCATCAGAACCTGAAACATTGTAGCCTTTTTTAGCTAAGGCAATTCCGAGGTTGTGCATTACCGCACCTCCAATTGCTATTAAGTGAATATTCATAGGGGGTAATTTTAGTAAAATACAGCTAATTTTTTTTACATATCTTCAAGAATAAGTAGCATATTGATAAATAATTATGACACATTTTCGTTACAGATTGAAAGTTTGAAGTTAATTTTGTCCAATCAGGTTCAGTTACTCTAAAAAAAATCAATGAAAATCGTATCATCAATTCGCAAAGTATTTGTATTAATCGCAATAGCAGGTACTATAGGTGTTTCATTAACATCTTGTCACCGGGAAGGCTGCCCAAATAAAATAACACAAGCAACAAGTCCATTCATGGAACTTGCTTCCTGAGTATGATAGATTGGAAGAATATTACATCTACCGATCAATATGAAGAACTAATTCGGGAGTCTTTTGATAAACCACTTATTATATTTAAGCACAGCCGTTCATGTGGAATCAGTTCAATGGCACTTAGAAGATTTGAAAAGGACATTCATCCTACTAATGAAATAAATCTGACAATGGTGAATGTAAGAGCTGATAGAAAAGTTTCAAATTATATAGCAGAACAACATCAGATAACCCATGAATCTCCACAACTTCTATTGATTAAAAATGGAAAAATTGTATATCATGCTTCTCATTCCCATATCAATGCAAATGAAGTATTGAATCAATTATCTATTTCAGATAATTAAAAGTAATTACCTTTTTTATATCAGGATGCAAACTCAACATAACCGGGCAGGTGGTTGCGGCATTTTCTAAAATAGCTTTTTGTTTATCAGTAAGACTGTTATCCGGGATTTGTAAAAGTGTGTGAATTTCTGAAATGCGCCGGGGATTTTCAGCCATTATTTTCTTTACTTCCACAGTAGTGCCATCCATAAAAATATGATGTGTTCTTGCAGCTATACCCATGATTGTGAGCATACAAGTGGCTAACGATGTTGACATTAAATCTGTGGGAGAAAATGCTTCACCCTTACCTTGATTATCAAGAGGGGCGTCAGTTATTAATTTAATTCCTGATTTTAGGTGAGTGGCTTCAGTTCTTAAATCTCCGGTATAGATTACTTTTGAAACAATCATGACATGTAGTAGTTTGATGAATACAAAGATTAAACATATCTTCGTAAAACAACTTAAATGAAATTAAAACCCCTTTTAATTATTCTATTATTTGCTGCATCAATTTCCAATGGGCAGCAGGATACAACTATAAAAATTTCGCAGGCAGGTAGTAAGGCTATTGTGATGAATCAAGGTAGTGCTTCCAAAGCAAAAGGATTAGTTTATAATTCAGAATTTAGTGTAGGGGCAAAATTGACAACATCCGGATGGGGAATGTTTGGAGATCTTACCAAACGGGTAAACATGGACAAAAAAAGATTATACTATTTTGAAATTATGTTTATGAAAAACCCCAAGGAATTAAAGAAAATAAACGAATATAATTTTTCACTTTCTTATAGCTCACCACGACCGTTTATTTATGGAAAGCAAAATAGCTTTTTCAATGCGAAGGTTGCTTATGGCAATAAATATCTCATTGGTCAAAAAGCAGAAAAGAGTGGATTTGAAGTAAATTTTGATTATGCAATTGGCCCATCCATTGGAATTGTAAAACCTTATTATCTGGAAGTTTTAAAAAATCAGGATGGTGCATTATATCTGTCAACAGAAAAATATTCTCCGGCAAATGAATCGTATTTTTTAGATGCTACAAGTATTTATGGTTATTCGGGGTTTATGAAAGGATTCGGAGATATTTCAATTATACCCGGAGCATTTGGTAAAGCAGGTTTAAATTTTGACTGGGCTTCTTATGATGATTATGTAAAATCGCTTGAAGTAGGAATCGGCACTGAAGTGTATATTAAGGATGTGCCGATGATGATACTTGAAACTAACAAACCTTATTTTGTGTACTTGTATCTGAGTGTGCAGTTCGGACGAAAATGGTAATAAGATTTAATTATGATTGAACTTCCTATTGTAAATAATAAAGAACAACAAACGCCAGCAGTAAATCGCAAACCACCTTGGCTAAAAGTGAAATTGCCCACAGGGGAAAACTATAAGAAGGTGCGTGGATTGGTGGATAGTTATAAGCTGCACACCATTTGTGAAAGTGGAAGCTGCCCTAACATGGGCGAATGCTGGGGTGCAGGCACAGCAACATTTATGATACTTGGCAATATTTGTACACGATCCTGTTCTTTTTGTGCCGTTGCTACCGGCAGGCCAACGGAATTAGATTTGGATGAACCGGCCAGAGTCGCCGAAGCAATTATGTTAATGGGAGTGAAGCATGCAGTTATTACTTCAGTAAATAGGGATGAACTTGCAGATCGTGGTGCATCAGTCTGGAATAGCACTGTAGTAAAAATCAAAGAATTAACTCCACTTGTAACCATTGAAACATTAATCCCCGATGTAAAAGCAAATTGGGACGCCTTAATAACAATGATTAATCCCGGACAAGATATTGTTTCTCATAATATGGAAACAGTGAAACGACTTTATAGACTTGTTAGACCGCAAGCAAAATACGAGCGCAGTCTTGAACAAATAAATCGCACCAAAGACTTTGGCAAACGGACTAAAAGTGGAATAATGGTTGGACTTGGAGAAAAAGAAGAAGAAGTTTTTTCAACAATGGATGATCTTATATCTCACGGATGCGATATTCTTACAATTGGTCAATACTTACAACCAACAAAAATGCATTTAAATGTGCAGGAGTATGTACATCCAGATATATTTTTAAAATATAAGGAAATCGGTTTGAGCAAAGGATTTAAGTATGTAGAAAGCGGTGCTTTGGTCAGATCTTCCTATCACGCAGAGCGACATTTATTGTAAATGTCTGGTCAAAAGTGAAAAACTGTTAATATTTGATTAATAAATTTATTATTTTTCACCCAAAATTTATTCTAAATGAAAAGATGGTACACGATTTCAGCATTATTTATTGCAATAGGAGCTTTTGCAGTTTGGTATTTTACTGAGTCCTTTTACTATGAAGGCAATGAAAGCGCCGAGGAACAACAAAAAGAATTGGAGGAAAAAGCCGGTATGAAAGGTTATTACGAATGGCTTTTTGAACTTCGAAAGAATCCTGCTACGGGCACTTTGACAATGGATGATATTTTAGAAGGACGTCGTCAGGTAGAAGCCTATCATGCAAACCACTCTACCCGTGGGGGAAGTTTATTAAGCCTGGATTGGGATTTTATGGGGCCAAACAATCAGGGAGGTCGCACAAGGGCTTTGGTAATTGACCCTTTAAATACTAACCGCATGTATGCAGGTGGTATTAGTGGGGGATTATTTATTTCTGATAATGCCGGGCAAGACTGGTATCCAGCTTTAGGAAATCAAGATTTAGGTTCTTTATTGGTTGGAACAATCGCATTAGCAGATAATGGAGATTTATATTTAGGAACCGGAGAAAGCAATACAGGATATTATGATGGCTCTTCATCACCTTTTACGCATGCTTTTGTAGGAAATGGAATTTATAAATCAACCGATGGTGGTACTACATTTACTTTGCTGGATGCAACTGAACCTACACCTGGAGTTATAGGAAGCACTTCTTCTGCTAGTTGGGCTTATGTATATCGATTAAGTACAAAACCTGGTGATGAAAATACTCTAGTCGCCGGACAAAATAAAGGTTTATATTATTCTACTGATAAAGGTGCTTCATGGACAGCTTGTACCTCTTTAGTTACTGGTGGATTAATGAGCTCTTCTGAAGCACAAGAAGCAATGTTTGATTCAGAAGGATATATTCATGCAATTTATTCTAATCGTTATTATCGCAGCGTATCCAATACAGACCCCTATACTTTAGATTTGTATGGTGAAGGTTTACCAATTAGTGGTTTAAGTAGAGTTACCATTGCAGTAGCACCATCTGATCCTAATTATGTATATGCCTATGCAGCGAAATCAGACCAACAACTTAAAGGTATTTATCGCTCAAAAGATAAGGGAATGAGTTTCGTTGCCATATCACCAGAAGCAAGCTCTTTGTTTAACCCACCTGGAGATCAAGGTGGATATAACCTTGTTATAGCCGTAAATCCTAATGATAAGGATAGAGTTTATATTGGTGGTTCTGTACAAGCATTCACATGGAAAGATGGAGGTAGCTGGACTGCTATGACAAGTTCTGGTTATCCTACTTACTTTTCAAAATATATGCATGCTGATCAACATGTTATCGTGTTTAATCCAAACGATGCAAATATTATGTATTACGGTAATGATGGTGGAATTTCCAGAACAACAAATGCATTGTCCTCCTATCCGGATTTTGCTACTATGAATAAAGGTTATGGAACCTATCAAGCCAATGGAGTTGCTGTTGGTTATTATGGGGAAGTTATTGGAGGATCGCAAGATAACGGCACATTTTTTACAAATTTTTTAGGAAATAGTACATTAGAAGGAATTGAAGTTGTCGGCGGTGATGGCGGACGTGCTCATGTTTCTAAAATACGTCCTGAATATCTTTTTGGATGTTATGCTTCGTTTCCGCCTACAGGAGGTGCGAATGGTGGTAATTTAAGACGCTCTGTAAATGGAGGTTTGTCCAACTCAAATATATTTGATTGTCATATAGACTACACCGGTGGCGGTGGCAGCGGTTGTAGCCAAGATGGCGCTCCAGATGGTGGGGGAGAATTTGTAGCTGAATGGAAAATTTGGGAGAATTGGAATTTGTATCACACTTTCGAAGGCATTTTAGATGAAGACGGCTCTGTGGAATATCCTTTAGGTAGTGGAAATTTCTATTCTATCGGTGATGTAGTTACCTATGAAGGAAGAGATATTGAATTATCAAAAGATAATATTCAAGAAAGCAGATTGTATTTTGCCTCAGGGGCTAATGTTTGGATTACCGATGGTGCTCTGTTGAACTCCACAGAACCAACTGTTTGGTATAAGATACAAACTGGAACTACATTAGGTACTCCTTCGGCTTTCGAATATGATAATACTGGAGACATTTTATATGTAGGTACTTCGTCTGGAAGACTGTATCGTTTTGAAGGAATACTTACAGCAGACTACGAATATATTGGTGATGTTTTTGATCCTGCTGCAGCAGGAATTACACAGTTTCTCTATCCCACATCATTTGGGTCAAGAATTACAGGCATTAGTATTAATAGAGATAATCCAAATGAATTAGCTCTATCTATTGGAGGTTATGGCGTAGATCAAAATGTGTTTCATTCAACCAATGCATTAGCTGATAGTAGCGCTGTTTTTAATGGTATTGCGAGTCAATTGCCAAACATTCCAGCATATGATGTACTTATCGAAACCTACAATAGTGATGTGATAATTGTAGCAACTGAATACGGTGTTTGGTCATATAATCTTAGTCTTGGTGGTGAATGGACTCAGGAAGCATCAGAGATTGGAAATGTTCCTGTAATGGAAATTCGTGAAGATTGGATACGTGATCTTACATGCTCTGCTATCTATATTGGCACACATGGTCGTGGTTTCTATAGAGCCATTAACCTTGCTCCAGGGACTTGTGATTTTACTAAAGCAAATGATGTGAGTTCTGATATAGGTCCTATACAAGAAGAAATTATTGCCGGTATTTCTATAGCTCCTAACCCTACAGATGAATATACAACTGCGAGTATCTATTTAAACAAGGCTACTTCAGTTAATATGAAAATCTATAGCATGGTTGGCGAATTGAAAAGTGCCTCTGGTTTTATTGCTTATCCTGCAGGACTAAATAATCTTCCTGTAAATGTTAGCGCATTAGCACCGGGTACTTATTTGGTGGTTTTTGAATCCAATGGTGGTTATCCAAAATCAGTCAAAATATCAGTGTATTAAAATTTATTTACAGAAATAATATATACCCGGCTTATTGCCGGGTTTTTTTTTATCTATCAATTTGGACGATAAACCAGAATTGTTTTCAAAGAAAATAGTAAATAATTAAACTATATATCATTGTTACTAGATACTCTTTAAGCTATGCAATTATTACACATTAGGAGTCCGTATTTCCAAAATCCTAATACCATACTATTTTTTATAACTAGATTTATAAATTCAAATCAATACTATATTGACATTTTGAGTTTCATTGAAATCAGCGAAGAACCTATGATGAAAGTGTTATAAATTGATAAAGCATAAATGTGAAGGATAGATCTGTAATTGTCAAAACAGATGCATAGACACTATATTGATATTTCAACAGATTGCCTTATGAAATATAGGAACTTCAAAAGCTATTGACAATAATTAAAAGCCAACAATCAAAAGCATTTTCATGCAACCATGGCATAAAAAAAAACCCTGCACATTGGCAGGGCTCTTTTTATAATCTCTGAAAAATTATCTAGCTATTATGAAATTTTTTGAAGTTAATTTATTGCCTTCAGCAATTTGAACCATATATAAACCATTCGATAAGCTACTCACATCAATGGTTTTGGAATAATTGGTAATGTTATCAGCATTCACTGAATAAACCGTTTGTCCCTGCGCATTGAAAATTGAAATAACTACATCACTTTGATTTGTAAAATCCAGATTAATATTTACTGCATCATTTGCAGGATTCGGATAGATAGTGAAATTACTAAGAGTTTCAAAAGATTCAAATCCGGTTCCTGAACAAAAATCAACAGTTACATTTTTGCATTGTTGGTAGGAAACAGATGCTTCTGTCGCTACTAAACATACTTGATAAGTTCCGGGTGAAGGGAATGTATGTGTAGGATTTTGCTCAAATGCACTGGTCCCATCATCAAAATCCCAGAAATAAGATGCAGAAGCTGGGGCATCAATAAAATTTGTAAAATCTATAAATTCTTTTGTAAGATCTACACAAGGTGAAGGAGTTGTAAATTGAAAATTAGCACCTTCAGGAGCCAAATGCCAATCTATATAAGCATGTTCCCAAGCAAATGAAGTAGATAGAAATGCAAAAGTGTTTACGTAATATCCATTCCATCCTGTTGTTGAGATGCCATAACGTACTTCACTTGTAGCAGCTCCTGCTTGATTATATGCTCCATCATCCATAGAGGTAGGGAAGCCATCAAAATATTCTTCATTAGTTGCAAGCCAGAATGAGTTAAGTTGATTTACAGCAAGTGGGGGATCATTAAAATCCAAAAGTGTATCTCCTGCAGCATATTCCTGACCGGGATGGTAAGAAAAAGCTATCGATATTTTGTTATTGTTTCCAGTTGGTGCCTTGGGTATTAAAATATCCAAAGGGATTTGGATTGAACCTACATTTATTGAAGCAGTATCCGCATCATTCAATAAAATATCATATGCAGTGAAAGTTCCATTAGGTCTGTTTTCTTCTTTCCAATATCTGAAATATACAGCTTGGTAAGACGGATCGCCTAACGTACTAAATTGATGTACTGTAGAACCAGGTCCCATAACAAACACCCTTAAAGTATCTGTTACTGTATTATCGTGGCGTTCGTACAAATAATAAAATCTAACGGAATCAACACGGAAAGCATGGTCCTTATTAAACCAATCAGATGAGTTGCCAGCTACAGTATAGGTATCATCTACCCAATTAGAAATGTAGAAAGAGGTTGGGTCCAACATATCAGCAAAGGAATGTACCCACCAATAAAATTCATAAGGTGTTCCGGCATCGTTACCAATTACTTTAACTGTGGAATCAGGCCACAATGGTAGGAAACTAATATTCTCTAATGTGCCACCATTAAATGCCATATCAATTGCATCATTATAGTTGATCCAATAATATGTAAGATCAGCCTCACGTGAGCTACCAGTGATATCTCCTTTAATAGCCATTATTTCTGCTTTCGTAGCTGTCTTTGCATCAGCTCTTGGTATTAAAGGATATTCTCCCGCTGCACCAGCTGAAGAGATTTGTGCCTGCATTGTATATACACCAAGTATACAAGCAAATAGTACATAAATTTTTTTCATATTTAATTTTTTCGTTTAAAAACAAATATAAAAAAACATATTTGATGGCAGGTCATAAATCGGTAACTTAACTCAATTTAAGAAAGCAATTCCTGCATCTGGGTTCATACTCCTTTTTTTCTCCTAATAAAATTTTAGCATCACTCTTTGATAACCGATATGAATAATTTGCAATATTGCCGCATTGCACACATATCGCATGCACCTTAGTAATATAATCTGCTATAGCAAGTAAATGTGGAACAGGTCCAAATGGATTTCCCTGATAGTCCATGTCTAAGCCCGCTACCACAACACGAATTCCCTTTAATGCAAGTTGGCGGCAGACATCAATAATTCCATCATCAAAAAATTGTGCTTCATCAATGCCAACAACATCCACATGATTGCTGAATAAAATAATATTTGCAGAATGTGAAACAGGTGTGGACACTATTAAATTTTCATCGTGGGAAACAATATTCTCACTATCATATCTTGTATCAATGGAAGGTTTAAAAATTTCAACACGCAAATTAGCAATACGGGCACGTTTTAATCTGCGTATCAGCTCTTCTGTTTTTCCCGAAAACATACTTCCGGTAATCACTTCAATCCATCCCCTTTTTTCTCCTGTTAATTGTGGTTCAATAAACATATTTTGGATAATATAACTTTGAAGCGAATATACGTTAATGAGAAATTAGTTTAATAAAAATAAATATGTCAAATTCACTTTCTGAAGCAAAGATTCTTCTGCAAAAAATTCAATCACTTATAGATAATCTGGATATAACTAATCCGAACTCCGCAATTGAAACAGATCTGATAAAAGATCATTTGCGCAAATTATATGATATCACTTTGAATTTAAAAATTGAAAAAGAAGTGCAAGTGCCAAATGAAAAACCTGAGCCAGATATTGTTACTAAAATTGAGTCACATGCATTTCCACCTGAAACAATCAGCAGCGAAGAAATTATAGTAGAAGAAACTCCATTGGAAGAAGCTGCGATTAAAAATAAGCGTATTGAAGAAATTATAAACACAATTTCGCACATACCTCAAAGTATTCTTCATTTTGAAGAAACTCCACTTCCCATAGAGAATCAATTAGAAGTGAGTATAATACATGAGTCAAAAAATTTTCTGAATGAAAAATTAGCAACAGAAAAAGAAACACTTGCCGATAAAATAAAACCTAAAAAAACTAATGACCTACGCACTGCAATTGATCTGAATGCAAAATTCTTTTTCATAAAGGAGTTATTTAAAAGTGATGCGCTTGCTTATGAGAAAGCAATTCGTTTTTTAAATGGATTAACATCTATGCAGGATGCTGAAGTGTATATTAATAAAGAGTTGGCCATTAATTATAACTGGCAAAATAAAGATGCTGCCATGCATAAATTTTTGGAAGCAATTAAAATAAAATTTCAAGATTAGTTTATTAGCCGAGTTGTTTTACCATTGCTGTAAATACTTTGCTCGCACCGCCTAAATTATTTTCAACATAGGTTTTTGCGGCTGTAGAAGATGCGTTGTATTTTTTTTCATCAGATTCTAACATCTTCAATAATTCTATAAGTTGATCTGCATTTTCAATAGAGAATGCTGCACCTGCTTTTTGTAACTCAACTGCTTCATTAAACTTTTGATAGTTATCTCCAAAAAAAACAGGCTTACCATATACACTTGCTTCGAGTACATTATGCAATCCTTTTCCAAACGCACCTCCTATAAAAACATATTTTGCATGTCGGTATATTTCTGCAAGTTTGCCTATTGAATTTACGATCAACACCGATTTGTTTTTATCCATTGTTTCTGATAATAGACCACAATCATTTCCGAAAAAGGATTGTAATCTTTCAATGTTTTTTAAAGACACATCATGTGGTGCTATTACAAGTTTAAAATTTTTGGGTCTTAGAAATACATTAAATACTTCAATAATTATTTTCTCATCTACCGGCCAGGTGCTTCCGCCAATAAACAAAGGAGAATCTCCTTTAAACTCTTGCAGTTTATTATCTGATTCAGGTAAATTAGAAATGGTGTAAACTCTATCAAACCTTGTATCAGAAGCAACTTCTGCAATTATATGTATTGATTGTAATAATTCTTTTGATGCAGTTGTCTGCACAAATATCTGATCAAAATAAACCAGCATTTTTCTGAATAACATGCCGTACCATTTAAAGAATATTTGTTCTTTACGGAAAATTGATGAAAATAATAGGATAGGAATTTCTTGTTTGTGTAAAGTATTGAGATAATGAAACCAGAATTCATATTTTACAAATAATGCAATTTGTGGATTTACAATTTCTATAAATTTTTTTGCATTGCGTTTTGTATCCACGGGCAAATAACTGATTACATCCGCACCTGAATAATTTTTTCGCAATTCATATCCGCTGGGTGAAAAGAATGTGAGTACAATACAATAATCAGGATATGATTTTCTAAATGATTCAAGCACAGGTCTGCCTTGTTCAAACTCACCGAGTGAAGCGCAATGCATCCAAATCCGTTGAGAAGATTTATTATTTAATTGAGAGGATAATTTTTTAAATATATTTTTTCTTCCGCTTGTCCATTGTTTTGCTTTTGGATTAAATAGTGATGCAATATGAATTGCAGCATTGTAACTAGCATTAAACAGATTGTAAAAAATAGTACTGATGAATAGCATATCAGGGGATGTAGAATCTCCGTTTTGGTTTTTCAAATATGCACAAATTCCAACTGAGTTTCAATGTAATCATCATATCAAAATGCGTTTCATCATCAGTTTGCTGTGTATCAAAATCAATTCCTCTACGATTTTTTGTAAAGGCTTCCTGAAATTCCACACCCGCACGAAAGTTTACAAAGTTTTTATTGTTGAACACATAATAACCAATATATTGATTGAGCATAAATCCATTGCTTAATCTGTCATAACCCTTTTGATATTCACTGGATAATTGAGGTACAAATGGTTTATCAATATAAATAGAAATTGCATGTTCTAACATACCAATTCCTACAAGCCAAGTAACTCCGGTATTTGGATTTGTCGAAAATAATTTTGTAATCTGTCCAATCTGCACCGAAAAATCAAAACCCTGTTCGCCGGCAATAGGTGTATATAATAATCCATCATTGCCAATTACATATTTATCATCAATAAGCATATTGCTTAATAAATCTTCCTGAGTAACTGTGTTTCCAAATATGTAATGCGCAGAACCGCCGAGTAATACATTGTTCTCAAACTTATACTGATAACCACCGCCAACAATTAAATGCGGTCCAAATCTGTCCGCAAGATCTCCCGCAGGTAAACCTATACCCAAATCAATATTTACAATACTGGCTTTCACAATAGAGTCCTTTAAACTGATTTGTGCAGAAGCCTGAATTGCAAATGCAGATAATAGAAATAAGAAAATATATTGTCTGAACATCGCACCAAATCTATTAATATTATTTGGTTCGGGATTGCTTCGCACTGTGTTGATTATCTTTGCCGCTGAAAATTACAGATGCATGAAAAAAATACAGATGGTGGATCTCCACAGTCAATACCTGAAAATAAAATCGGATGTGGATGCAGGATTGCAACAGGTTATTGATACCACTGAATTCGTAAATGGTTCTGCCACAAGAAATTTTTCTACTGCATTAGGTAAGTATGTAGGTGCAAAACATTGTCTGCCTTGTGCCAATGGAACCGATGCTTTACAGATTGCTTTGATGGCATTAAATTGTGAACCAGGTGATGAAGTGATTACTGTTCCATTTACGTTTGTAGCAACCGTTGAAGTAGTTGCTCTTTTGAAAATGAAACCGGTATTTGTAGATATTGATCCGGAAACTTTTAATATTGATGTAACTCAAATTGAATCAAAAATAACATCACGAACTAAGGCAATTATCCCGGTGCATTTATTTGGTCAGGCTGCGAATATGGAAGCAATTATGCAAATAGCTGCGAAACATAATTTAATTGTGATTGAAGATAATGCACAGGCAATAGGTTGTAATTATACATTTACAAACGGCACAAAAAAGAAACTCGGTTCTATCGGACATATCGGAACAACATCTTTTTATCCCACTAAAAATTTAGGTGGTTATGGTGATGGTGGTGCGTTGTTTACTGATGATGATACATTAGCTGCGAAAATGAAAATTGTTACCGATCATGGTTCATCAGTAAAATATTATTATGATTCTATCGGTGTAAATTCCAGATTGGATAGTATGCAGGCTGCGATATTGCAAGTGAAATTACCGCTGTTGGATGCCTATAATAAAATGCGTCAACAAGCTGCGGCATATTATGATTTGCAATTGAAAGATGTACCGGGAATTACAATTCCAAAACGCAATACTTTTTCTGATCATGTATTTCATCAATATACAATTTTAGTTGAAAACAACCGTGATGCATTGAAAGACCATCTTGCATCAAAAGGAATTCCTTCTATGATTTATTATCCTGTTCCATTACATCTTAGCAGCGCATATAAAGGGTATGGTTATAATGATGGTGATTTTCCTGTAAGTGAAAAAGCTGCTGCACAAGTGTTGTCATTGCCTATGCATACTGAATTGGATGCAGAGCAAATGGATTTTATTACAAAAGCAATTATTGAATTTCAAACAATTTAATCTGTGAAGAATATTTTAGTTACCGGCGGTGCCGGATTTATAGGCTCGCATGTAGTGAGAAGATTGATAAATAATTATCCTGATTATAACATTATAAATCTGGATAATCTCACTTATGCAGGCAATCTGGATAATCTGCGTGATATCGAAAATGCAGCGAATTATAAATTTATAAAAGGTGATATTGTAGATGCACAATTTATTCAAAGTCTGTTTGCCGATTATAATTTTGAAGCAGTAATTCATCTTGCTGCGGAATCGCATGTGGACAGAAGTATTTCTAATCCAATTGAGTTTGTAATGACTAATGTGGTGGGTACTGTGAATTTATTAAATGCAGCTCGTCATCAATGGAAAGAAAATATGGAAGGCAAATTATTTTATCATATTTCTACCGATGAAGTGTATGGTACTTTAGGTGAAGATGGATTGTTTGTAGAATCTACTTCTTATGATCCGCACAGTCCGTATTCTGCATCCAAAGCATCGAGCGATCATTTTGTAAGAGCGTATGCGGATACTTATAAATTGCCTGTGGTTATTTCTAATTGTTCTAATAATTATGGTTCGCATCAATTTCCTGAAAAATTAATTCCGCTCGCAATTCATAATATAAAAAACAACATTGCAATTCCTGTTTACGGTAAAGGAGAAAATGTAAGAGACTGGTTATGGGTAGAAGATCATGCTGCGGCAATTGATTTAATTTTTCATAAAGGTGTGCATGGTGAAACTTATAATATCGGTGGATTTAATGAATGGAAAAATATTGACTTGATTCATGTGTTATGTAAAATCATGGATAAAAAATTAAACCGCCCGGAAGGTACAAGTGTGAAATTAATTACCTATGTAACCGACAGAGCAGGTCATGATATGCGCTATGCAATTGATGCATCAAAACTGAATAAAGAATTAGGATGGAAACCGAGTTTGCAATTTGAAGAGGGATTGGAAAAAACAGTGGATTGGTATCTTGCCAATGCAGAATGGTTGCAAAATGTTACCAGTGGTGCATATAAAAATTATTACTCAGCACAATATGCAAATCGTTAATTGCATCAATTAATTTAAACTTACATGCCAATAATAGATACACATATTCCGGGACTATTTGTGTTTGAACCAAAAGTGTTTGAAGATGAAAGAGGATATTTTTATGAGAGTTATAATGCAAATATTTTTGCAGAAAAAAATATCAATTTAAATTTTGTGCAGGATAATCAGAGCAAATCTTCTTACGGTGTTTTGCGTGGATTGCATTTTCAATTAGAACCCATGGCACAAGCAAAATTGGTGCGTGTAATTTCGGGTGAAGTGTTGGATGTGGCTGTTGATTTGCGTTTGGGTTCTCCAACTTATAAAGAACATTACAGTATTGCACTGAGTGCTGATAATCGCAAGCAATTATATATTCCCAAAGGTTTTGCGCATGGCTTTGTTGTGTTAAGTGAAACAGCAGAATTTTTTTATAAGTGTGATAATTTTTATTCTAAAGAACATGATGGTGGAATCGCATTTAACGATCCCACATTAAATATTGATTGGCAATTACCGGATGATGTTTTAGTGATTTCTGAAAAAGATAAAAATCTTCCTTTATTAAATGAAGCTACTTTAAATTTCAAGTTTTAATGATGCGTAAAATATTAGTTACAGGTGCAAATGGGCAGTTGGGAAATGAACTTCGTGTGGTATCAAAATTTCATAGCGAAGCTGATTTTGTTTTTGTGGATGTAGCTGAATTGGATATTACAAATGCAAAAGCAGTTCAAGATTTTTTTACAGAAAATAATTTTACTGATTGTATTAATTGTGCTGCATACACTGCCGTTGATAAAGCGGAAAGTGATTCTACTATAGCATATGCAGTAAATGTTACAGGCGTGGAAAATCTTGCAAAGGCTTGCGAAAAACACAATGCAGTTTTAGTACATATCAGTACGGATTTTGTTTTTAATGGAAGTGCAAAAATGCCTTACGAAACAAATACAACAACAGATCCTTTGAGTGTGTATGGACAAACAAAAGCAGATGGTGAATATCGTGCGCTTACACTCAATAGCAAAACATATTTAGTAAGAACATCGTGGGTGTATTCTTCTTATGGAAATAATTTTGTGAAGACGATGATCAGGTTGGGTAATGAGAAAGATGCATTAAATGTGGTGAGTGATCAAACAGGCAGACCAACTTATGCAGCAGATTTAGCAGAGTGTATTTTTAAAATTGTGTTTGCAGAAAAAGAATTACCATTTGGGATTTATCATTTTGCAAATACTGGTGAAGTAAGTTGGTATCAATTTGCACAAAGTATAATGGAAGAATACGGATTGAATTGTAAAGTTAATCCCATTCCTACAACACAATATCCAACACCTGCTACACGACCTTCGTATTCTGTGTTGAGTTTAAAATCTGCAGAAGCAATTCCAAATTTGCAATTACAAGATTGGAAAAAGAGTTTAAAAAAATGTATTCAATTAATAAAAGAAAATATGATGTTAGAAAAAATTGACGTAAAAAAAATTATTGCTATCACTCGTGAAGCAGGAGAGAAGATCATGGAAATTTATGATACCGATGATTTTGCGGTGGTGGATAAAAGTGATAAGTCGCCGTTAACAAAAGCCGATAAAGCAGCCAATGAAATTATTATTAAAAGATTACAAGAATCCTATCCGGAAATTCCAATTATCTCCGAAGAAAATAAAGCTATTGATTACAGCACAAGAAAAGATTGGGATTGGTTTTGGTTGGTGGATCCATTAGATGGCACCAAAGAATTCATTAAAAAGAATGGTGAGTTCACAGTAAATATTGCGTTGATTCATAATGGAAAACCTGTGATGGGAGTGGTGGGTGTACCTGCACAAAATAAAATGTATTATGCAGTGCAAGGAAGTGGTGCTTTTAAAATTGATGAACAAAATAATGAAACAACATTGCGCATTAATACACCTCGTGCAGATACGATTGCATTAATTGGAAGTCGCTCACATCCTTCACCAGAATTTGATGCATACTTAAAAGATATGGAATCAAAATATGCAAGAGTAGATTTTGTTCCTGCCGGAAGTTCATTAAAATTTTGTTTGGTTGCCGAAGGGAAAGCAGATGTCTATCCTCGCCTGGGACCTACAATGGAATGGGACACCGCCGCCGGACATGCAGTAGTGTTAGAAGCAGGCGCAAGAGTAAAAATATTTAATGCTGAAAATGATTTGAGTTACAACAAAGAAAATTTATTGAATCCATTTTTTATTGTTGAGAAAGCATAAACGCACTTAATCAAATTTTTAAAGAGCACCGGAAGTTTCGGTGCTTTTTTGTTTGGTAAAAATTGCCTGCAAAAATGTTTATAGCATAATAAAGTATCAGTACATTTTGCATTTTGCATTTTCATAAGAAATGTTATCATGAAAAATCTTCCATAATTCAGCCTGTATTTTACGGAAGCCAGAGATCGCATTACGCAAGCCGAACTCCAGATTAGGGAAACCCAAGACCGGATTACGGAAGCTAGAGTCTGAATTAGGGAAGCCGAAGTCCGGATTACGGAATCCCACCACCAAACTACGGAAGCCAAAGGTCGGATTACGGAAGCCGGAGGCTGGATTAGGGAAAAAACTGCCCGGATTAGTTAAGATTTTCATTTTCTTCAGTAAGAAAATCATTTTCTTACTCTCAAAACAACATTGTTTAATGGAAAAATGGTGTTATTTGCCTGATTTTCAGGCTAATATACTATTGTCACGAACTTTCATACACTTTAATACGCTTTAATACGCTTTTGCGGATTTTGCCATACGTTTGATTATTCAACTCACAATCTAAACCCATTAACATGGCACAAGTAAAACTTGAACTAAGTTCAATGACCAATGAGGAGGTTATAGCCTTTGCTCAAACCATTGTAACCAGTATGACCGGAAATGCAAACTTTGCAACTCCCAACCCTTCACTTGCTAACCTTGCCGCAGCAATTACCAATGCGCAAACCAAGGTGAATAACGCCAATAATAAGCGGCAGCAAAGTGAAAACGCCACCATACAGGCAAACGTGGCTATTGGTTCTCTTAAAGACGGGCTCACTTTAGAAGGCAGTTATGTACAAAATGAATCCGGTGGCGATCCGGATATTATTACAAGCTCGGGAATACCTATAAGAGACGAACGAGCTCCTAAGCCGGTTCCTGCCAAAGTTTCTGACCTGAGCCTTACACAGGGCGACGACGAAGGCGAAGTAGATATTCACTGGCATCCGCAAGTAAAAATAGTAGCATCATATAGTATCCGCTATACTTATGGCGACATTAATACACCCGACTGGCACAATGCCCCTGAAAGTCCTACAAAAAGTAAATACACTTTAGCCGGACTCACAAAAGGTCAACAGGTTTGGATAGAAGTAGCCGGCAATAATGCACAGGGAAAAGGCGGCTGGAGCGATCCTGCAGTGATTTTTGTTCCCTGAAATTTTTAATTTTTGTATTTTTCCATATATTAAACACTGCTCCGGATGTTTATTCGGGGCAGTTTTTTTTGGGGGATAGAATGCAGATACGGCTTATTGAAGATTTAGCAGAATTTGTATTTTTCTTTTTTTTACAAACATCATCATCTTATCTTTTAAAGAATCCACTTATTTTTAACAAAATTTTTTTTATGAAACACTTTACACTCTTTATAATTCTTTGTTTCTATTCAGTTTTTATTTCAGCCCAAATAGTAGGCACCAATGCATTCATGAAAGGCAACTATGTGCAGGCCGGTATAAGTTCAAGTGGTTGTTTTGTAACCGATAGCCTTCCCCCGGCAGGTTATGAAGTAACTGGCTTAACAGGTTTAGGATTTATCGCAGATCCTGATGGTGATGGCTGGGATGTTGGTACTCCAAATTATTGTGGCGATTATTCTAACGCTGGTGCACCAGTAGAATCTTGGGGTGTGCAGATAAACGAAGTTTCTTATTTTAATGATCTATATACTAGTTATTTTGATATTTCGGGTGCTTTAACTTCTTATACAGCAGCGGGCGATTCTATTATTGTGATTTGGCAAGGTTCGATAGCAGGGGTGGATATTATTCAACGCACTGTGCTGTACAGCAATAATTTCTTTATCACTACAGAAGTAACTTTTATAAACTTAAGTGGTGCAGACATTAATAACATTTATTATGTAAGAAATATTGACCCGGATAATGAGATCCTTTCCACCGGTTCTTATGTAACAATTAATTCCATAGATTCACTTCCTTACCCGGGTGATTTAGATGCTGTGGTTACAGCCGTAGGTACTACATATGGTTGTTATCTTGGCCTTGCTGCACGTCACCCTAATGCAAGAGGTTCTTTTGGAACCTTTTTGATTGGATATAATGGTACTTTATCAAATGCTTATTATGGCATAGAGCCTTATACATCAAGTGGCACAACAATAATGGACTTTGGTATTCAATTATCCTTTTATATTCCTTTTCTTGCTAATGATGAACAAACAACAGTTGCATTTGCCTATGTTTTTCGTGAGGAAGATTTAGAGGATGCATTAGCGTTCTATAATCCTGTATATGATTGTACAGGTGTTCCTGAAGTTTTCCCTGCCGAATCTACTGCAAGTACGACATGTGCTTCTGAAGAGTTTACAGTATCTGTTACTCCATTGGTTGCGGAGGTGGTGGGAAATATTTATCAGTGGCAGAGGTCGACTGATGGAGTGGTTTTTACCAATATTAGTGGTGCAAGTTCTATAAGCTATACAACCACACAAACTGAGGCTACTTGGTACCGGTGCAAAGTGAAATGTACTATAAGCAGCGAATCAACTATTTCTGAGCCTGTATTTGTAGATACCATTTGCTATGGATGTATGGACCCATTGGCATTAAATTATAACCCCGAGGCAAATTCGGATAATGGAAGTTGTGCTTATCCATGTCTGGAAATCGATTGGGATAATACGATCGGTGGGGGAGACGATGATTATTTTAGTGCTATTCAACAAACTACTGACGGCGGATATATTATAGGCGGATATTCTCAATCGGGAATTTCATACGACAAAACAGAAATCAGCAGGGGAGGTTATGATTATTGGGTTTTAAAACTGGATAATAGCGGTTCTATAGAATGGCAAAAAACAATTGGAGGTAGTGGTGATGATATACTTGTATCTTTTCATCAAACTACAGACGGTGGATATATTCTTGGTGGAAATTCCAATTCGGAAATTTCCGGCGATAAGACTGAAGCATCACAATCCAGTTTTAGAGCTGACTACTGGGTAGTTAAACTTGATTCTGTAGGCAATATTGAATGGCAAAATACAATAGGGGGAAATTTATATGATTACCTCTCTTCTGTCCAACAAACTGCAGATGGTGGATATATTATTGGTGGAAAGTCTTCATCTGACATATCCGGAGATAAAACAGAACCCAACCAAGGGGATTGGAATACTTATGACTACTGGGTAGTTAAACTTGATTCTATTGGCAATATTGAATGGCAGAATACAATAGGTGGCAATGCCTATGATAACGTAGGAATAACTTCTCAGACCACAGATGGAGGATATATTGTTGGTGGTGAATCCGGCTCGGGCATTTCAGGCGACAAGACGGAAGAGAATATAGGAAATGTTGATTTTTGGATTGTAAAACTTGACGAAAGCGGTATTATAGAATGGCAAAAAACTATTGGAGGAACGAGTTCTGAAGTACTTACATCGATTCAGCCAACCTCAGATAATGGATATATTATTGGCGGATCTTCGTGGTCCGATATTTCAGGAGATAAATCTGAGAATTCGTTAGGTGATAATGATTATTGGGTTGTAAAGCTCAATAGCAGCGGTACCATAGAATGGGATAATACAATAGGAGGATCCGCTTCGGATTTTCAACCTACTGTTCAACAATCGTCAGATGGTGGATATTTTGTTGGTGGACAAACTTATTCATTAATTTCCGGCGATAAAACTGAAGACTCTTATTTTAAAGATTATTGGGTGATTAAACTGAAGAGCGATGGATCGGTAATTTGTCAGAATACAATCGGTGGGAGTTCTAACGATCACCTCTATGCCATTTATCCTACATACGATGGCGGGGTTATACTGGGGGGGCATTCAGAATCTCATAGTTCCGGTGACAAATCAGAAGATAATAATGTATATCATGATAATGATTTTTGGATAGTTAAATTAGGCTGCTCATCTTACAATACTTATTATGCTGATGCTGATGCAGATGGATATGGAGGTATGTCAGATTCCTTAACCGGCGGTTGTAATACTCCTCCGGGTTATTCGCTGCTGAGTGGGGATTGCGATGATGCAGATAATACTATTCATCCGGATGCAACAGAAATCTGCGATGGCTTAGACAATGATTGCGATGGAGATATTGATGAAGATGTTGTAGAAACTATTTCTATTTCTGCTGATGGTCCCACTACTTTTTGTCAGGGAGATAATGTTGAACTCACTGCAACTTATTCAGGTACTTCAATACAATGGAAAAAAAATGGATCAAATATTCCCGGTGCTACAAGTGCCACATTGAGTGTAAATTCCAAAGGCTATTATTCTTGTATAACTACAAGCGCATGCGGCACGGCTATATCCGATACTATACAGGTAATAATAAAGAAAAATCCGAATGCTTTTATAACTGCAGGCGGATCCACATCATTCTGTGCCGGTGACAGTGTAACCTTATCTGTTGCTCCTGTGGCAGGCAGTACTTACCAATGGCTTAAGGGGGGCATAATTGCAGGTGCAACATCCACTACTTATGTTGCTACCACTTCAGGAAATTATAAATGCCAGGTTACAAAAACATCAACAGGATGTTTTAAAAATTCGAATGTAATTACTGTATCCATAGTTTGCCGTGAAGCAAATATTGAAGCCGAAAATACATTTACATTATATCCGAATCCGGCAAAGGATATTATAACTATTGAAACAAATTACTCTACCGAAAAAACATTTTATATAACTGATGCATTAGGCAAACTTATTCAGACAATTCATACCTCAGAAAATACTATTACTATCGAATTAAATCATTATTCAAGTGGTATATATTTTATAAAAATGGATGATGGATATAATTCGGTTACACAAAAATTTGTAAAGGAATAGGGAATGTTTTATTACAATGAAGAATATAGATAAATTAAGTTTGGAAAATGCATATCACTTATTCGAATCTGGTGATATAAATAATATTGAAGTTGGGACAACTAAAGGTCTTCAAGAAATACATAAATATCTATTAGATAAGCTATATGATTTTGCAGGACAAATACGCACAAAAAATATAACCAAGGGTAATTTCCGATTTGCAAATGCTTTATATCTGAATGAAATATTATTAAAAATTGAGCAAATGCCTGAGAATACTTTAGAAGAAATTATTGCCAAATATGTTGAAATGAATATTGCTCATCCTTTTATGGAAGGCAACGGCAGAACAATGCGCATTTGGTTAGATATGATTCTGAGATTAAGATTGAAAAAAGTAATTAACTGGCAACATATTGATAAAGCACTTTATCTGCAAGCAATGGAAAGAAGTCCGATTAATGATTTGGAATTGCGCACTTTGCTTTCCACTAATGTAACCCATGAAGTAGATAATAAAGAAGTGATTTTTAAGGGCATAGATCAATCTTATTATTATGAAGGATATGAGAAGGTTAGCGATGATGAATAATAATTTCAATAATTAATTTATAATAGTTGCATTGAATTCCTTCTATAGGTTGATATCCTTACCAAACAAAAGGGTCACGCTATCTACGGAACAAATGCCAAATGCGGGGAGTCTACTGCAATAGATTAGTAATACCTGCTTACAGAAATAATTATATTAAATTTGATAAAAGATTACATGTCAAATCAGGAATTAAAAAAATTATTAATAGATAAGATTCATTCAACTGAAGATAGTGCGCTTTTAGAAGAAGCGATAAGATTGTTGGATATTGAAATTAATGATAGTGAAATATACATACTTTCCGAGTCAGAATTAGATGCGATTTCAGAGGCAAGGCAGCAAATTAAAAACGGAGAATGCTTAACTAATGAGGAAGCCTCTCAACTCATAAATAAATGGCTAAAGAAATAATTTGGTCAAAACGAGCTCTTAAAGACAGATTTCAAATTCTAGAATATTGGATAAATAGGAATCAATCCTCAAGTTTTAGCAAAAAACTTGATCTTATTTTTTTACAAAAAATTAAACTTCTCTCTTTATATCCTCATATCGGCAAAAAAACCAATTTTGATAGTATCAGAATTAAAGTAGTAAATAACTATTTAATTTTTTATGAAATTTCTGAAACACATATATATATTCTGTCTATAAAAGATGGTAGACAAAATCCTATGGAATTTAAAAATATTTAATCTAGAATTTATTAGAATTTCATTTCTGGAACAGAATATTTGTATTTCTTGCAATCTTTAGCAGTTGTCAAGGATTTCTTGACAACTGAACCCGCCTCTAACTCTTTTTCTCTAAAAACAATTATTGATGTGCAAACTTATATTTTGTCTGGTTTGGGCAAAAAGTGTTACCATTTGTGTCTGATTAAGCCAAACTGTATTATCATCGATTCTTACTTCAATATGCTCGGGCAGTTCATCCATCCGTTGATTTATAGCGTAGCCTTTTAATAAGTACTCTTTCAACGCTCCATTTGCCCAAACACGAAATTGTGTACCTCTTTTGGAATTAACCCTGTAACCCACCGAAAGTATTGCATCTAAATTATAATATTCAATTTCTCTTGTTACTTCTCTTCCAGCCTCCATTTGAACTGTTGCATTTTTTGCAACAGTTGCTTCTTGGTTCAGCTCTCCTTCCTTAAAAATATTTTTAAGGTGTCGTGAAATAACAGATTTATTCCTTTCAAAAAGTTGAGCTATTTGATTCAGCGAAAGCCAGAAAGTTTCATTTTCTTCATCAATTTGAACTTCAATATGTAGTGGCAATTCATCTAATTGATATAGAATAATTTCGTTTTTCATAATACCGCAAATTTGAATTTATTTACCTTTCCAATTATAGTAAATATTGAATTCAAATTTAATATGTTTATTAGTTCGTTGGCTGAGAATGATTTTTGTTTTTAGCAAAAAAGAGATAAATGATTTTTTATGCATACATTTTAAATTGTTTTTGAGGTGTGTAATGCGCCTTAAAATACGAGATACTTCAATCCATATTTTATTAATTAATTTATTTTCTCTTTAAATATCTAATAAGTTTTAATTGAAGAGTAATCTGTTTAGATTCCTTCCCACCATATACCCCTTCCATGCCAGCAGGTTCCTCAAAACTTAGCATTGTGTATTTGTCTGAATCACTGATTTACACGGATTAGAGGATTACACAGATTTGTTATGTCTTTGGATTTAGAAATCAGTGTAATCAGTGTCAGCTATATAATTCCTGCCTGCCGGTATGCAAGCATGATTCAGACAAAAAATAATTGCACATATAACTCAGTTTTAAAAGTAAAAATACTATGAACAAGTTGACAGAAATTATTAAATTTGATATAAGCTAAAATCATGACACGTAAAACGATTATTGATAGAACACTTAAAGTAATTAATCAACTGCCTGAAGAAAAGGCAGAAGAAATATCCATTTTTGCAGACTTTGTAATGAAACGATTTGAAGAACAACAACTAAATGAGCAATTGTTACAAATTAATCAAAAGAGCAATGCTTATGAATTTCTAAATGATGAAGAAGACATTTATTCAGTCGCTGATTTAAAGGAGATATATTAAGTTTAAAAGTATAAACAGAATAATCACTCTATCCATCAAGTTTTTTCATTTCAGAGTTTCCCCAAAGAATCTTTTCAGAACAATTCCCCCATTCCTACCACTACTTTTTTTATTTTCGTGAGATAACACTTTATTTATGAAGAAGAATATAATCATTATCACATTAAGCATTGCATTATTAATGCAATCCATTGCAATTGCACAAGTAAAATCAACATCAGCAAACGATAGAATTAATAGTTTGAAAACTGTAGAAGATTTAAAAGAAAAGTCACTTGTAAAAAATTTACAGTTTCAAAATATCGGTCCAACAATTATGAGTGGAAGAGTTACAGATTTAGATGTGAATCCCGATAACCCATTTGAGTTTTATGTGGCGTATGCTTCCGGTGGTTTGTGGTACACAAATAATAACGGACTTTCATTCACACCGGTTTTTGATAATGAAGAAGTAATGACCATTGGCGATATAGCAGTGCATTGGAAATCAGGAACTATCTATGTTGGTACAGGAGAAGTAAATTCCAGTCGTTCATCGTATGCCGGAATTGGTATTTATAAATCAACCGATAAAGGCAACACATGGAAAAATATTGGCTTACCTGAATCACATCATATTGGTGCTATTTTAATTCATCCCGATAATCCGGATATAGTTTGGGTGGCTGCATTAGGCCATTTATATTCTGCAAATAAAGAACGTGGAATTTATAAAACTATAGATGGCGGAAATTCATGGAAACAAGTATTGTATGTGGATGAAAATACCGGGGGTGTTGAATTAAGTATGCAGGCAAATAATCCGAATATTATTTATGCTGCTATGTGGAATCGTGAACGCAGAGCCTGGGATTTGGTGGAATCAGGTAAGGGTTCCGGAATTTATAAATCAACTGATGGCGGTGATAATTGGAATAAACTCAACACCGAATTTTCGGGATTTCCAAGTGGTGCAGGTGCAGGTAGAATTGGTATTGCAGTAGCTCCAACTAATTCAAATATAGTGTATGCAATTATTGATAATCAATTTCCAAGAGAAGAAGAGAAAGAAGAAGATATTGATACTAGTATTTATACCATAAACGATTTTAAAAATATTACTAAAGAAAAATTTCTTGATTTAAATAATATAAAGTTGGATGCATTTTTAACCGACAATTATTTTCCTGAAAAATATACTGCTGATGTATTAAAACAAAAAGTAGCATCTGGAGAATTCAGACCAACAGTTGTAAATGAATATTTGAGTCTGGGCGATTATGTATTTAATTCTCCCATTAAAGGATGTGAAGTTTACAGAAGTGATGATGCAGGAATAACATGGAAGAAAACCTATGAAGGATATTTGGATGATGTGTATTATACCTATGGATATTATTTTGGAAAAATTCATGTGTCACCACAAAATGCCGATAAAATAATTATCTACGGTGTGCCTATTTTAAAAAGTGTAGATGGCGGAAAAAGTTGGAACAGTATAGATGCCGATAATATGCATGGTGATTTTCATGCACTGTGGTTTAATCCAAAAAATGATGATGAAATAATTGTTGGCAATGACGGCGGAATTAATATTACTTACGACGGGGGTAAAAATTGGATAAAGCCTGCTTCACCTCCTGTCGGTCAGTTTTATTCTGTAGAAGTGGATAATGCAACACCCTATAATGTGTATGGTGGATTGCAGGATAATGGTGTTTGGTTTGGTCCATCGGATTATTCAGAATCTACAAATTGGCAATCATCCGGAAAATATCCGTATGAATTTATTAATGGGGGAGATGGTATGCAAGTGCAAGTGGATAGCAGAGATAATAGCACTATTTATAGCGGATTTCAATTCGGCTATTATTCACGAATTAATATTAAAGAAAATGATGAATTGGAAATTCGTCCTCGGCAAGATGTAGGTGAATATCCATTGCGATTTAATTGGCAAACACCCATTTGGTTAAGTCGCCATAATCGTGATATTTTATATTATGGCTCAAATCGTTTTCATCGTTCTTTAAATAAAGGAGCTGATTTGGAAACATTAAGTCCAGATCTTACTACAAATCCCAAACAAGGTGATGTGCCTTATGGTACAATTACAACTATCCATGAATCACCATTAAAATTTGGATTATTATACTGCGGAACTGATGATGGCAAAATACATTTTAGCAATGATGGAGGATATAGTTGGAAAGAAATTAGTAAGGCTTTGCCACAAGGTTTATGGGTGAGTCGTGTTTGGGCTTCGGCACATAAAGAAGGCAGATTATATGTTTCATTGAATGGCTATCGTTCCGATAATTTTCAACCATATATTTTCGTAACAGAAGATAATGGAATCACATGGACAAATATTTCTTCAAACCTTCCATACGAACCGGTAAATGTAATTAAGGAAGGTCCGGCCAATGAAAACTTATTATTTGTTGGTACTGATAATGGGTTATATGTTTCATTAGACAGAGGCAAAACATATATGGCATTTTCCGGTGGATTACCCAGAGTAGCAGTGCACGATTTGGTGATTCAGGAACGTGAAAAAGATTTAGTGGTAGGCACACATGGCAGAAGTATTTATCGTGCTGATTTAGAAGAATTATCATTGATGTATGCAGAGGTATTGAATTCTGAATTATATGCTTTTCCTGTAGAGAAAATGCGTTACAACAAACGACAAGGAAATAAGTATTGGAATTTTGGCGAACCAGTTGAACAATCTATAACGCTACCTTATTTTTCTTCTGAAAATACAAATATGAAAGCGGAGATATATAATTCCGGCGATACACTGATGATTGCATTAACGGATACAACAGAAGCCGGACTTAATTATTTTATTTACCCATTAACTATTGATGATAGAATTGCAAATTCATTTAATGCATCGCAAGTGAAGGGGGCAAAAAATTATAAGAAAGCAGATAACGGCAAATATTATTTAAAGCCGGGGGATTATTACTGCCTTTGGACAAAACCCGATGGAACCACAATGAAGCAAACGTTTACAATATCAGAATAGCGATAAAATCTTTGGGTTATATCATTGAAATATCTGGCAATCCACATTACTATGTTGGCATAATCCACAGGTTTCTTGTTTGGTTTGGTAAAAATTCCGATATTTGCAGTCCATTTTCAGAAAAATATTTTCATGGCACGTGTTTGCGAATTAACAGGAAAGAGAACTATTTCAGGGAACAATGTTTCCAAGTCAAATAGAAAAACAAAGCGCAAGTTCTATCCGAACTTACAGAAAAAGCGTTTTTATTTAGAAGAGGAAGATCGTTGGATTACTTTAAAAGTAGCGACTACCACTTTGAAAACAATAAATAAGAAAGGGATAACCGCTTATTTAAATGAATGGAAAAAAGAAAACAAACTTAATTAAATCCTAAGTAATGGCTAAGAAAAGCAAAGGAAATAGAATACAGGTAATACTGGAGTGCACTGAGCAAAAGACTACGAATGTGCCCGGAGTATCAAGATATATTACTACTAAGAATAGACGTAATACACCTGACAGGATTGAACAAAGAAAGTATAACAAACTTTTAAAGAAAGTAACAGTTCACAAAGAAATTAAATAATCATGGGAAAAGTATCAAAAAACGCCCGGGTAGGTAAAGGAAAAATTTCCGGTGGCGGAAAAGAAATGGTGAAAGTTATTGTAACAGAGAAATCTGCAAAAACAGGAGCCTATATTTTTAAAGAAAAAATAGTACATAAAGATAAAGTGCAGGAAATGCTGAAAGGCAACTCCTGAAACGTTTCAATAAAATAACTGAACAGCTTCTATGCAACATAGGGGCTTTTTTTATTTATAATATATCAATATCACATGGCATTTTTTGGATTATTTAATAAAGAGAAAAAGGAAGATCTCGATAAAGGTTTGGAAAAAACCCGTACAGGAATTCTTTCACGTATTACAAAAGCTATTGCAGGAAAAACTAAAATTGATGATGAATTTCTGGATGAGTTGGAAAATATTCTTGTTAGCAGTGATGTGGGAATTAGTACGACAGTAAAAATTATTGATAGAATTGAAAAGCGTGCTGCCCGTGATAAATATATGGGTGAAGAACAATTGAATGAAATGCTGAAAGAGGAAATTGTTGGTTTGCTCACAGAGAATAATGTTGCTGATTATACAGATTTTGAAATACCAGTAAAAACTCGCCCGTATATCATGCTAATCGTTGGTGTGAATGGTGTTGGAAAAACTACTACCATTGGCAAATTAGCGTATCAATTTAAAGCCAAAGGATTTAAAGTATTATTGGGTGCGGCAGATACATTTCGTGCAGCAGCGGTTGATCAATTAACTATCTGGGCAAAACGTGTTGATGTGCCTATTGTGCAAAAAGGAATGGGTGCTGATCCCGCAGCCGTGGCTTTCGATACAGTGAATTCTGCAAAAGCACAAAATGCGGATGTGGTGTTGATTGATACCGCAGGAAGATTACACAATAAAGTCCACCTGATGAATGAACTGAGTAAAATAAAACGGGTAATAGAAAAAGTATATCCTGATGCACCTCATGATGTGTTATTGGTGTTGGATGCTTCTACCGGACAAAATGCCTTTGAACAAGCTCGTCAGTTTATTGCTGCTACAGAAGTTACTGCCTTAGCACTTACAAAATTAGATGGCACTGCAAAAGGTGGTGTTGTACTTGGTATTGCGGATCAATTTAAAATTCCTGTAAAATATATTGGTGTAGGAGAGAAGATGGAACAACTTCAGGTGTTTAATAAAGAAGCATTTGTAGATGCATTGTTCAAATAAAAAAATAATTCGTTGAAGACAAAACATTCAAATAAAGACAAAGTAAATATCATCACACTTGGCTGCTCAAAAAATATTGTTGACAGCGAAGTGATATTATCTCAATTGAAGGGAAATGATATTGATGCTTATCATGAACGACCAAAAGATGATTGCAATATCGTTGTAATTAATACTTGTGGATTTATTGAAAATGCGAAGCAGGAAAGTATCAATACTATTTTAAATTATGCGGATGCAAAGGCAAATGGTGAGATAGAAAAGTTATATGTTACCGGTTGTTTATCGCAGCGTTATCGAGAAGAATTGCAATTGGAAATTCCGCAAGTAGATGCATGGTTTGGAACAATGGAATTGCCCGGTTTATTGCAAAAATTTAATGCAGATTATAAACATGAATTAATTGGTGAGCGTAGTCTTTCCACACCAAAACATTATGCGTATTTAAAAATTTCAGAAGGTTGTAATCGCACTTGTGCATTTTGTGCAATTCCTTTAATGCGAGGCGCACATCGTTCCAAAACAATAGAAGAAATAATTACAGAAGCAAAACATCTTGCATCCATTGGTGTGAAAGAAATAATGCTTATTGCGCAAGAGCTTACTTATTACGGATTAGATATTTATAAGAAAAGAGCTTTATCGGAATTGCTGTATAAATTAAATGCTGTGGAAGGCATTGAATGGATTCGATTACACTATGCATATCCTTCTAAATTTCCAATGGAAATTATTGATGCAATTGCCGATTGTGAAAAGGTTTGTAATTATCTCGACATCCCTTTACAACATAGCAGTAATAATGTGTTGGAAAGAATGCGTCGTCAAATTACTGCTGAAGAAACAAAAGAACTTATAGCTGCAATCAGGAATAAAATTCCGGACATTACATTGCGCACAACAATGTTGGTTGGATTCCCCGGCGAAACAGAAGAAGACATAGAAAATTTATTGGAGTTTATTAAAGAAACTCGCTTCGATAGATTAGGTGTTTTTACATATTCTCACGAAGATGGCACAAGTGGTTTTACATTAGATGATGATGTTCCTGAAGAAATTAAACAGGAAAGATTAGCAAGGGTTATGGAATTGCAAGCAACGATTTCTTTGGAAATTAATCAAACCAAAGTGGGTAAAATTTTCAAAACTATTATTGATAGAAAAGAAGGTGGTTATTTTATTGGTAGAACAGAAGGGGATAGTCCGGAAGTGGATAATGAAGTGCTGATTGATGCTGCAAAACATTTTTTGCGTGTTGGAGATTTTGCAGAAATAAAAATTACTTCTTCCGAAAATTTTGATTTGTTTGGTGAACCTGTTTAATTAAAACTTGTAATGCAAAAAATAAATATTTCACATACACAATCCGGATATCTGAATCGGTTAATGCTTGACTATATTGCGGATAGTGAATTGACAAAATCTTTTTACAATAAAAGAGTTTCCATTTCCAATCTTATTGAAGCTGCAAAGCCAGAATCATTTCAACATATTGACAGAGCTGTATTAGAAAAAGTATTATTGGATCAAAATAAGGATTTGAATTTAAGTGATGCCACAAAAAATAATATTCTTTTATTTAAAGAAGAATATTCTTTTTGCATTGTAACTGCACATCAACTCAATATTTATACAGGACCACTTTATGTAATTTATAAAATTGTTTCTACTATAATTGCTTGCAGAGAATTACAATTACAAACGCCGGAGAAAAACTTTATTCCCGTATTTGTTCTTGGCTCTGAAGATCATGATTTAGCGGAAATAAATCACTTTAATTTATTCGGTAAAACATATACATGGAATTCTGATTCAACCGGTGTTTGTGGTAGAATGCCGACAACAGATTTGCAGGAAATAACAAATTCATTGTCTTCTTTATTCAAAGGCAATACAATGATTGATGAATTGCTTACAATTTTTAATAAAGCATATAACGGCACTTATACTTTAGCGCATGCAACAAGAATTATTTTAAATGCATTGTTCGGGAAATACGGACTTGTAATAATTGATAGCGATGACGCAAGATTGAAGGCAAAGACTATTGATATTATCACCGAAGAGTTATTGAATCAATCTTCTTTTAAATTGGTGTCGGCAACAAATGAAAAATTACAACAACATTATAAAGAGCAGGCACATGCCCGTGAAATAAATTTGTTTTATGTGGTTGATGGTATTCGTGAGCGCATCGTTTATGATTTAGAAAACGAATTGTATTCGGTGTTAAATACTGATTTACAATTTACTAAAGAATCTATTTTGCAAATAGTGAATGATAATCCCGAACGGTTTAGTCCGAATGTGATTTTACGACCATTATTTCAACAGAGAATATTACCTGCATTAGCGTATGTGGGTGGAGGAGGAGAATTATCTTATTGGTTACAATTAAAAAGTGTTTTCGAATTATATCGTATTCCATTTCCTGCATTGATGTTGCGCAATTCCGTTCTATTAATTGATAAGAATACGCAAAAGAAATTACAAAAATTAAATCTGGAATTAACTGATTTTTTTGAAGAAGAAGATTCGCTCATTAAAAAATATATATTAGAGAATACAGATAAGGAGATTTCTTTAGAACAAGAGAAGTTATCCATTGAGGAGTTGTATAAACAACTGCGTGAAAAAGTAAATGCGATAGATACTACACTCGAAAAATCGGTATCGGCAGAAATGCAGAATGCGATAAATGCATTGCAAAAGTTAGAGGCAAAGCTTTTAAAATCTCAAAAGAATAAATCAGAAACTGAAATAAATCAGATACGTGCTGTGCGTGAAAAGTTATTTCCCGGCGGTATTCCACAAGAAAGATTTGATAATGTAATATCACGGTATTCAATTTTTGGAGATGATTTTTTTGAAATTCTAATTGATAATTTGAATCCGTTTAGCCCTTATTTGACTGTTCTTTTCGAGGATTAGTAACAATTCCTGTTATCGGTTTCATATCCTAATTTGTACTTTTATAATTGAATCCCTTTTATTTAACTCAGGTGGCTGTCACATTTGTTTTTTAATTAATTGTTATATGCGGAATAAATCGGAGATTTTTGTTTCAACAACATGGAATCACCAATAGACTCAAGAATTTTAACGGAGAAATTCAAAGGGCTGGACTACCTCAATATATCGGTGGCTCTGGTAGATTCTGCTTTTAATGTATTGCATTTCAATGTTGCCTTCGTTCGTTTATTTCAATCAGCAAATGATGGCAACCCTCCAAAAGATTTTTATAAACTCTTTGAAAATTTTCAAGATAAAATTGAGTCACTGAAACAAGTTGGTCTGGCATCCGGTCATCTATTGAACTTTGTAATCCCTACTTTAAAACTTCGCAACTATGAACGGTTTTTTGATTTGCATGTAAATAAACTTGCACAAGAGACAAATGGTATAGAAGGATTTTCTATAACTTGTATTGAAGTAACAGACAGAGCAAAAGAATTAAAGCGATTGGATGAAATTGCTTCTCGACATCACAAGTTTTTAGAGTTTACCAATTCCGCAGTTATCGTTCACATGAATGGGAAAATTATCTATGCTAATCATCAAGCGCATACTATGATTGGTGCTGTAGATGGCGATAGTTTATTGGGTATGGAGATAATGAATTTTGTTTCCCCGGAATTTAAAAATGTGGTTTTTGAAAGAATAAAATTATTGTCAGAAGGGGGAAATATTGTAAAACCTATTGAAGAAAAACTCATCAAGTTAGATGGTAATATTCTGGATACCGAAGTTTTTGCATTCCCTATTGAGTTTGATGGAAAGTCTGCAATCCAAACTATAATTACTGATATTACCGAAAGGAAATATGCAGAAAGAGAATTAAGAGCAAGTGAAAATAAATATCAAAATCTGGTAGAAAATTCAGAGGATATTATTTTTAAAATTGATAATCAATTTCGATTAACATATTTAAACCCTGCTTGGAATATAATTTCCGGTTTTGAAAATTCTTCTTCTATTCATACTTCGTTATTAGATTACTTTGATGATGTAACGCATAAAGAAAAATTAAAAGCAGCGCTTCAAAAACTTGATCTTATAGGCGTAAAGGAAGAAATGAATGAGTTTTTTATGCAGACACAGGATGGTGCAGGAAAATACGTACGGTTACAGCTTTTTCCTGTGTTTGATGAATTTTCAAAGCACGATCAATATGGCGGTTTAATAATAGATGTACATGAAGCAACATTAGCAAAAAAACAATTGCAACAGGTAGAGGAAGTTTTAAAAAAGCAGCAAACTATTTTAGTTGATCTTGCACGAAGTAAGGATGTGGTAAATGGGGACTTAAACAATGCCATGAAAAAAATTGCAAAGGTTGCCGCAGAAACTTTGAATGTGAGTCGTGTGAATATCTGGCAAATGAAACCGGAAGCAGATGGATTTATTAATCTGGTAAATTATGATAATATACAACATCGGTTTGAGGATGTAGAAGGAGTTACATTAGAAAATTGTCCGGTGTATTTGAAAGCATTGATAGATGAAAAATTTATTGTTGGTGATGATTGTAGAAATGATAGCCGTTACAGTGAGTTTTTAGAAAATTATATTCTGCCAAACAATATATTTTCAATGATGGATAGTTGTATTATCAGTGAGGATATCGTTTGGGGTGCGCTCTGTTTTGACCAGATAAATGAAAAAAGAAAATGGTCAGTAGAAGAACAATTGTTTGTAAATTCATTGGCTGGATTTATTGCATTTGCTTATGAGTCCAGTCAGAAAAAAGAAGCACAACTTGCATTAAATCACAGCGAAGAACTCTATCAATACATAGTTGAAAATGCAGGTGAAGCAATCTTTATTATCAATCCTTCAGATTCAATTATAGAATCCAATAAACTAACTGAAGAGTTAACAGGATATCTGCGTACAGAAATTGAAAGTATTTCATTGAATCAGGTTTTTTATCCTTTGGATAATGGTGAAGAATTAGTAACAAGTATTCGCAAAGTTGGCGCATTCAGAGGCACTGTAAAGTTTATACGTAAAAATGGTGATAAGGGAATTGCAGATATACATGCCAACATTTTTCCCGATGGGAATATTCAAGTAATTGCACGAGATATCACTGAACAACATAAACAAGCGCTTGCATTAAAAGAAAGTGAAACACGTCTTGAACTTGCATTGAAAGGAGCAGATCTGGGTACCTGGGATTTTATAATTCGTGAAGATAAAATGATTCACAATAAACGCTGGGCAGAAATGCTGGGTTATAATTTTGAATTCACTGTTGTGAATGAGCAGTTCTGGGAAAAGTTTGTTCATCCTGAAGATATTGAAACTTCAAATTCCGCTTTTCAAAAACATTTAAAAGGTGAGATACCGTACTATGAAGCAACTATTCGCATGCTTGCAAGCAATGGTGAATGGCGTTGGATAATGGATAAGGGCAGAGTAGTGGAGTGGGATGAAAACGGCGAGCCGGTGCGGGCTTCCGGCATTCATCAGGACATTAATGAATTGAAAATTTATGAAAGAGAATTACAACAACAGCGATTGTTTTTACAACAGATTTTAAATATAATTCCATATCCTATTTACGTGAGAAATTTAAACAATGAATTTGTTTTAATCAATAAAGCCTTTGCAGAAATGCTGGGCTATTCCAAGAATGAAATTCTACAATATCAATTCTTGAAAAAATAGAATTAGATGATTCCCTGCGTGAATTATTGGAAACAGATAATGATATTTTCTTATCTAAATTACCTATCCATTATTCTGAAATAAAATATAAAAGCGAAAAAACAGGAAGCACGCATTGGTTGCAAACAATAAAGGTTCCTTTAAAAGATTCTGAAGGTAATCTCACAGAATTACTTTCAGTTTCTACCGATATTACGGAATTAAAAAAGAAGGAAAAAGAGCTTGCAAATTTAAATGAAGAACTGGAAGGGAAAGTGAATAAACGTACTGCGTTGTTAGAGGCTGCTAATAAAGAATTGGAAACTTTTAATTATTCCGTTTCACACGATTTGCGCACACCACTGCGCACCATAGATATTTTTGCATACTTTCTGGAGAAAAATTATAAAGATATTTTAGATGAAGAGGGAGGCGCAAACATCGTACAGATACGTCAAAGTATTATGAAGATGAGTTCACTGATTGACAACTTGTTGATTTATTCTAAGATGGGTAGAATGGATATTCATAATACCACATTTAATTTGGAAGATTTATTACGTGAATCAGTTGTTGAAGTTTCCAAACAAATGGAAACAGAAAAAGTGGAATTTAAATTTGAAGATTTACCGGATATAAGTACAGATTATAATTTATTAAAACAAGCAATCGTCAATTTAATTTCCAATGCAGTAAAATTCAGTGCAACACGAAAATTACCTATCATAGAATTCTCCGGTGAAACACAGGGACGCACAATCACTTTCAGTATAAAAGATAATGGCGTTGGATTTAGCATGGAGTTCAAAGAGAAATTATTTAAAGCATTTAAGCGATTACACAGTGAAGAGCATTTTGAAGGCAGTGGCGTTGGCCTTGCCATTGTCGAAAAAATTGTGAAACGATTAAATGGTAGAATCTGGGCTGAAAGCGAAGAAAATACAGGTACAACTTTCTTTATCAGTCTTCCCCGATAATCAATTTTAAATTTTCCTAAATTTGCCACCGCATATTTTGCCGAGATGGTGAAACTGGTAGACACGCACGTTTCAGAGGCGTGTGGCCGCAAGGCTGTGTGGGTTCGACTCCCATTCTCGGCACAAATAAACGCTGCTTTATTTAAGTGGCGTTTTTTAATTTTAACCGCAAAGGCCGCAAAGTTTTTCGCAAAGAGCACAAAGTTTTTAGGGTAATTGACAATTGACAATGAAAAATACTCAGCTCTGATTACTCATCACTGATTTTTTTACTTACTACTCACTACTCACTTTTTTCCTTAGCGTTCTTTGCGGTTAAGAATATTTCATATCATCCAATAATTACTTCATCTATATGATTTGTTCCAAACGCATAAGGCATGTAAGCAATATTTTTCATAGGCTTTGTGATAATTAAATTGGCTCGTTTACCGACTGCAATAGTGCCTACTTCATTTTCTAATTCCATCGCTTTTGCACCATTAATTGTAACTGCATTAATAGCTTCCTCAGGAGTTAGTTTCATGCGAATACATGCAAGAGAAACTACAAAAGGAATATTTCCCGAAGGCGTACTTCCGGGATTAAAATCTGTAGCTAAAACGAAAGGTAATCCTGCATCAATAATTTTTCTGCCGGGAGAATAAGGAATTCCCAAAAAGAAACTACAAGATGGTAAAGCAACAGGAAGGGTTTTACTGTTTAATAAACTTTGAATTTCTGCTTCACCGATTTCTTCTAAATGATCAACAGAAATCGCATTATTTTTTACACCAATTTGCACACCACCACTATTGGAAAGTTGATTCGCATGGATTTTTGGTTTTAATCCAAACTTAGCCGCTGCTTGTAAAATTGTATCTGTTTCATCAACACTAAAAAAGCCTTTTTCACAAAATGTATCGCAATAATCTGCAAGCCCTTCTGCTGCAATTTTCGGCAACATTTCTTCAATCAATAATTTTATATATCCCTGTCGATTTGATTTATATTCCAACGGAATTGCATGTGCTCCCAGAAAAGTTGCTTTAATAGGTATTGCATAATTTTCTTTCAATTTGCGGATTACTTTCAGCATTTTAATTTCACTTTCTGTAGTTAATCCATAACCGCTTTTTATTTCGATAGCACCCGTTCCATACGACATCACTTCTTCTAAACGTTGTGCTGTTTTTTCATACAGCAATTCAAAATCCATTGCTTGTAATTTGCGTGCAGAATTTAAAATTCCACCGCCGGCTTCTGCAATTTGCTCATAAGTTTTTCCTTGAATGCGCATTACAAATTCTTCTTCACGACTATCTGCAAACACAAGATGTGTATGACTATCACACCATGCGGGTAACACAAATTTTCCGGTAGCATCTTTATAATTATCTGCTCTTTCCGGAACTGTATCCATTGTTCCAAATGAATGAATGTGATTATTTTCAATTAATAACCATGCAGTATCAATGGAAGGAATTACTGCCATATCTTTTCCTGAAACTAATTTGCGACTGCCATCATCTGTTTGCAGCAGCGATTTAATATTTGTAATTAATGTAGTGCTCATCTCTGCAAAATAACTGATTATTTATGGTTATAGTTTTTTAATATTTACATTTTAAATGCGCATTATATTTTTTTACAACAGATATTAATCGGAAAAAATAATTCAATATCAAATCCCTTAACTTAGCGCAATGCCGGGAAGTAGTTTTGGAAAAATATTCAGAATACACACATTTGGTGAATCGCATGGTGTTGCCATTGGTGTAATTATAGATGGCTGTCCTCCGGGATTGCAATTAGATATGTCGTTCATGGAAAATGAAATGCAGCGACGCAAACCTGGTCAATCAAAAATTACAACGCAGCGCAAAGAAGCAGATGCATTAGAAATTTTAAGCGGTGTATTTGAAGGTGTAACTACCGGAACTCCAATCGCAATTATTATTCGCAATGAAGATCAACGCTCAAAGGATTATTCGCATATTGCCAATGCATACAGACCATCTCATGCGGATTATACTTACGATGTGAAATATGGATTCAGAGATTATCGTGGTGGTGGTCGTTCATCTGCAAGAGAAACTGCAGCAAGAGTTGCAGCGGGAAGTATTGCAAAACAATTGTTGCAGAAAATAGGTGTGGAAGTGTATGCGTATGTGCATGCAGTAGGCGATATTGTTTTACAAAAAAAATATCAGGAATTAGATCTTACAAAAACCGATGATAATATTATGCGATGTCCGGATGAAGACACGGCGAATAAAATGATTGCATTAGTTTCTGAAATAAAAAAACAAGGAGATACAATTGGTGGAGTGATTACCGGTGTTGTAAAAAATTATCCTGCAGGAATGGGTGAACCAGTTTTTGATAAATTACATGCGGATATTGGTAAAGCAATGTTGAGTATTAATGCAGTAAAAGCATTTGAAATAGGAAGTGGATTTGAGGGAACAAAACAACAGGGAAGTACACATAACGATATCTTTGAAAATATAGATGGAAAAATATTTACCCGCACTAATAATTCTGGAGGAATTCAAGGTGGTATCAGCAATGGAATGGATATTTATTTCAACGTTGGATTTAAACCAGTTGCTACTATTTTACGTCCCCAGGATTCTGTAAATAAAGAAGGTGATTCCGTTACTGTGGAGGGAAAAGGCAGACATGATCCTTGTGTGTTGCCTCGTGCTGTTCCAATTGTTGAGGCAATGACTGCACTAGTATTAATTGATCATTTATTATTGCAGAATGCAATGCAACTACCAAAAATAATGCATGAAAAAAATTGCTCTTCACTGGAAAATACTAATCGGTTTAATACTCGGAATTATCTGGGCAATTATCAGCAGTTTTTTAAAATGGAGCAGTTTTACTAATGATTGGATTACACCTTTCGGAAGTATGTTTATTAATCTATTGAAATTAATTGCAGTACCTCTTGTATTGTTTTCTATCATTAAAGGAATAGCAGAATTAAAAGATATTTCTAAGCTGCGCAGAATTGGTTTAAAAACCTTAGGCTTGTATTTAATTACAACAGTACTTGCAATTACCGTAGGATTAGTTTTAGCAAATATTATTCGTCCCGGCGAAAGGGTTCCTGAAGAGCAGCGACTAAAAAATCATGCGAGTTATGAGGCGTTTTTAAATGCAGGTAACGATGCATCTCAAACTATAGAAGCAACACCTGATCCACTAAATGATAAAATTCAAACAGCAAAAAAATAAAAGATGCATCGCCGTTACAATTTCTGGTTGACATCGTTCCTTCTAATATTTTCTCTTCATTAATGGATATTACAAAGATGTTGCAAGTAATATTTTTTGCAATACTTTTTGGTGCAGTGTTGATGATGTTGCCTGAAGAAAAATCTGCGCCTATGGCAGCATTTATTGATTCGGGTAATGAAGTATTCTTAAAAATGGTGGATGTGATTATGCAAAGCGCACCTTTCTTTGTGTTTTGTTTGATGGCAGGAAATATGGCAGCTTTAGCAGGAGATGATCCCGCAAACATGATGAATTATTTTCAAGGATTAGGAATATATTCTCTCACAGTAATTCTTGGATTAGCAGTTTCCTTATTTATTACTTATCCTTTGATATTGCGTTTGTTTACAAAACAGATTCCTTATAAAGATTTATATCGTGCTATTGGTCCTGCGCAAATACTTGCATTTTCATCAAGTAGCAGCGCAGCAACTTTACCAGTGACCATGGATTGTGTAACAGAAAATCTTGGAGTATCAAAACGTATTGCAAGTTTTACTCTACCGATTGGTGCAACAGTAAATATGGATGGTACCAGTTTATATCAGGCAGTTGCAGTTATTTTTCTTGCGCAATTTCACATGGTTGATCTCACATTGGGAAATCAATTAACGATTGTATTAATGGCAACTTTAATGAGTATAGGCACCGCTCCTGTTCCGGGTGTAGGAATAATTATGCTCATAATTGTTTTGGAATCTGTTGGTCTCGATCCGGGTTGGATAGCAATTATTTTACCCATAGATAGAATTCTTGATATGTGTCGCACTGTAGTAAATGTTACTGGTGATGCAGCAGTTACTGCCGCCATAGCATCTACAGAAAACGAATTGAACTATGTATCTAAAAAACCGTTTGAAAATTTTGATTTATAAATTATGCGATATTGGATTATTACGGGCACCAGCAAAGGTTTAGGAAAAGCTTTAGCAGAAATATTGTTAAAGGATAGCAACAACGTAGTGTTTGGAATTTCTCGTACAAATACTTTTGATCATCCCAACTTTCATTTTATTAAAACAGATCTTTCAGATGTCAATCAATTATTAGATTTTCAATTTCCTGATTTAATATTTCCTGAATTAATTGTATTGATTAATAATGCAGCAACATTAGGAGCTATAAAATATACAGGAGATTTGGAGAATTCTACAATTATCAATGCACAAACTTTAAATACTATTGCACCGCATGTGTTGATGAATGGATTTATAAAAAATATCATGACGATAATGAAATTTCGAAAGTGATTTTAAATATAACTTCCGGAGCAGCGAGTTCACCTTATGATGGATGGAGTATTTATGGTTCCGGAAAAGCAGCGATGGATATGATTACTCAGATTGCTGCAAAAGAAACTGAATTGCGCAAACAAAATTTTAAAATAGTTGCTATTTCTCCCGGTGTTATGGATACTGGAATGCAAAATCAAGTGCGGAATGCCGAGCCAGATCATTTTAGTCGCTTAGCGAAATTTGAGAATCTGGCCTCAGAAAACAAATTAGTCTCTCCTTCTATTGCTGCAGAAAAATTGATTGATTTAATATTAAATCCCTATTTACTTACAGAAACAATTTCAAGATTATGATGCAATTACTTTTTTTGCTTTTAGGGTTTACAAATGCTATTGAAAAAACAACTGTTGATTTTATTTTATACAACGGAAAAATTTATACCGTTGACGAATCTTTTTCTATTCAAACTGCAGTTGCAATTAATGGAGATAAAATTGTAGCAACAGGAAATGATGCAGAAATTCAACAACTATATTCTGCAAAAAATACAATTGATTTAAAAGGTAAATCTGTATATCCCGGTTTCATTGATGCGCATTGTCATTTTCTCGGCTATGGTAGAAATTTGATGTATTCAAATCTGCGCAATGCTTCCTCCTTCGATGAAATTTTAGAGCGATTAAAAACATTTGATCCAACAGCAACCAATGGATGGATTATCGGCAGAGGTTGGGATCAGAATTTATGGACCGAAAAAGTATTTCCTGATTGCAAAGTATTGGATAGTTTATTCCCAAATAATCCGGTGTATTTAATTCGCATTGATGGACATGCGGTGCTTGCAAATACATATGCATTAAATCTTGCAGGAATAAATAATGCAACAAATGTGAATGGTGGATTAGTGGTTACTGAAAATAATAAGTGTACAGGTTTATTGATTGACAATGCGATAACTCCGCTTCAGAATTTATTGCCGGTAAATGATCCTGCTTTTATTCAAACGGCATTGTTGCGTGCGCAGGATAGTTGTTTTAGTGTAGGATTAACTTCTGTTCAGGATGCAGGTCTGGAGAAAATTGAAATTGATGAAATTCAACATTTGCAAGATGCAGAAAAATTGAAGATGCGTATTTATGCAATGCTTTCTTCAAAAAAAGAAACACTTGATTATTATTTTTCACGAGATCAAATTCATACCGATTATTTATTTATTGGAGCAGTAAAATATTATATGGATGGTGCATTAGGTTCAAGAGGTGCTGCTTTATTAGAACCCTATTCGGATGATCCTGATAATAGTGGTTTATTATTTTATACTTACGACTCATTAAAAGCTGCTGCGGAAATTGTGCATGAAATGAATTATCAGATGTGTACACATGCTATTGGTGATGCCGCAAATCGTATGGTGTTAAATGTGTATGCAGATGTATTATTAAGTACAAATGACAGAAGATGGAGAATAGAACATTGCCAGATAGTAAATCCCGACGCCTGGAAATTTTTAAGAAGTATGATATAATTCCTTCTATACAAACTACACATGCAACAAGTGATATGTATTGGGCAGAAGAACGATTAGGTGCCACAAGAATTCATGATGCGTATGCGTATAAAAGTTTACTACAACAAAATGGATGGCTTGCAAACGGCAGTGATTTTCCGGTAGAATATATAAATCCATTGTTTGGTTTTTTATGCAGCAGTTGCACGCAAAGATCAAAACGGATATCCCGAAAATGGATTTCAAAAAGGAGAAGCATTAACACGAAAGGAAGCATTACAAGCCACCACTATCTGGGCAGCAAAAGCAGCCTGGGAAGATTATGAAAAGGGAAGTATTGAAGCCGGGAAATTTGCTGATCTTGTAATACTCGAAAACGATATTATGCAAATTCCCGAAGAAGAAATTTTTAATTCAAAAGTGATTATGACCATTTCGGCAGGTAAGATTGTGTATCAGAAGGTGAATGGTGAATAGTGTGTAGTGAGTGGTGAAAATCAGTAATGAGTAATCAGTAATGAGTTTAATGTCTATGGCAAAGTAACATTTGCACATTTGCACATTCTCACATTTGCACATTCCTTCATCCGCTAATCCACAAATTTGCTAATCATAAATCAGCTAATCGGCTAATCATCCAATTGGCTAATCATTTGCACATTTGCACATTCTCAAATCTCACATTTTTTCATCAGCTAATTTGCTAATCATTCCTCATCCTCTTCCAAACCTAATTGCAACAATTTTTCTGGAATTTCTTTCTTGGCTTTAGCTCCCAATGTTTTCATTTTCTCCACCTGCGAAATAATATTTCCTTTGCCGGATGTCAATTGTTTTATGGCCTCTTCATAACTGTTGTGTGAGCGGTTGATATGCATTCCTAAATCACGAAGTGTATCAGTAAACGAAACAAACTTATCGTACAATGCGCCACTTCTATCTGCTATATCCATTGCATTGCGATTTTGTTTTTCCCGTTGCCATAAATCGGAAATTAATTTCATTGCCGATAATAAATTGTAAGGTGACACCAACACAATGCCTTTGTTATATGCATACGCCCAAAGCTCCGGATCGTGATGCATGGCAGTGATGTGCGCAGGTTCTATGGGTACAAACATCAGTACAAGATCAAGACTTGCATCTCCCAATAAATCCTGATAATTTTTTTAGCAAGTAAATCAATATGACTGTAAATTGAATCCAGATGTTTCTTTAAATAAATTGCTTGTTCTGTTTCGTTGTCCGCAGAAATAAATCTTTCATAAGCAGTAAGCGACACTTTTGAATCAATAATTATTTTTCTGTTATTGGGTAATGCAACAATTACATCCGGACGAAATAAATTGCCCTCCGTATCTCTGTAACTATCCTGAATAAAATATTCTCTACCGGGTTGTTAATCCACTTCTTTGTAAAATACTTTCTAAAATAATTTCTCCCCAATCGCCTTGTGTTTTTGTATCACCTTTTAGTGCTTTGGTTAAGTTATGTGCATCATCGCTGAGTTTAATATTTAATGCATTCAGTTTATTGATTTCATTTTTAATGAAAATCTTTCTTTCTTTCATTGATATAAACTTCCTCTACTTTTTGTTTGAAATTTTTAATATCCAATCCCAATGGATCAAGCAACAGTTTTAGATTATCTGAATTTGCTTTTGTAAACTTTTCACTCTTTCTTCCAAAATTTTATTTGCTAATACTTCAAACTGATCGCTGAATTTTTTACCAATGGATTCCATTTCTTCTTTCAATGCTTTTTCTTTTTCTTCAAGAGAAATATATCTTTCTCGGAAAGCAGCTATTTCAATTTGCAATTGTTGAATTTCACCAGATGCAGATAACAATGCAGATTCTGTTTTTGCTTTTTCTATTTTTATATCTTCTATTGTTTTTGCAAAATGATCGGCAGAAGTTTTTGCAGAAATTAATTGCTGATTCACATTATCCAATGCATTGCGACTCACCATATTTTTCCAATAAACAAAGAGTGAATTATCCACCGAGTATTCCACCAACTATTATTGCAATGATTATATAAATAATTTGTGTGTCCATATTTTAGTATGTAAATTAAATAATAAAGCCGAATTCAAATTGAATCCGGCTGTTGTAGCGGGAAGGGAATTGAACCTGGCCTTAGGGTTATGAATCCTACGCTCTAACCACCTGAAGTACCCCGCCAAAAAGAGAGCGCAAATTTAAGGATTTCAGTTTGGGTAAACAACTAAGAAATATCGGAGATTTTTCCGGAGCACATTATGGCGTATTCCTTTTTCGGTCATTTGCAGTGTACATGTTTCATTTGTGCATCATGTTCGAAAATAAGATGATAGTTATTTTTAAGTGCAGTATTCAGAAATAATTCTTTTTCTTTTAAGGTTTGCAGTGGCCTCACATCATAACCCATTACATAAGGCAAGGTATATGTGCATACGATGGAATTAGGTCAGCTACATACACAACAGTTTTACCATCGAATTCCAATTTCGGCAACATCATAGATTCAGTGTGGTATGTACTAAAATAGTGCTGAAGCCCGGCAATAATTCTTCCTCTTCTTTTAAAAATTTCAATACACCATGTTCACGCAGCGGAATAAAGTTTTCTTTAAGGAAAGATGCTTTCTCTCTTGCATTGGAAATTCAGCCCATTGAAATGTTGTTCATTACTCAATAAGTGGCATTTGGAAATGTGGGAATTAATTTTCCATTCGCATCCATTTCAACAGCACCACTCACAATGATCGAAATGCAAATTGTAAGAAACACATCTGTTATTTCTTCTTTGCTTAAATGTAAATCTTGTAATGAATCATGAATGGCAATATTACCTGCGGGTTCATAATGACTAAAAATTTTGGGTCCTGTTTAGTACCCATATACCGCAATTAATTAATATTTTTCTGTTGTCGGTTTCTACTAACTAAACAGAAGCGCATGCTCCATGTACATAAATTATTCTCATTGGCAGGAATTAATTTATTCCATATTTTTTGGCACCACACCAAACATAGCACCACCATCTAACTTAAAAGTGCCGCAATCAAATGAAGTAAGTTTCATTGTGCAAAGCTAAAGGAATAGAAATAAAATTAATTCGATGTACAAATTCAGATTGATAAGATAGCTGAACGAGGCAGGGTTTTGCGGATTATTTATTTTTTAATGATGCAAGAATCCTGCGGAAACGGTAAGGATGCAAAACAAAATGAGTAAATGTATCTTCATAGTATGTAGTTTTTAGTCAGGGCAAATCTTTTGCAATTTGTAAAAAATTACCATCCTCAAAGAAGTATAAACTTCCTAAAAATTCTCTTTGCTTTCTTCTTGATTTAATCCCATTAATTCATTTTCAAAATATCTGAATACTTTCTTGTATATAATTGTTTCGTAGTAATTAGCATCCATCGCAAATAAAGGACTTGAAATATCTTGGACCAACGCTTTATCAATATATCAACCAAAACCATTCATTACTAAGAATAATGAATACCCATTTTTTAGCATAATCTTCTTAGACATAAATAGGTTTACATGCTTCTGCTGAACATCCATTTGTAAAATATAGGCCAGACTTCTTTCATGTTTTTTTTAATTCATCTTTTAATTGCATTGCATTAATAGTATAAACTTCTCGGATATTTAAATTTTGAAAGTTTTCAAGAGGCTTTATTAAATTTTTCTGGTTTTCATTTAACTTATCATAGTCATTTGTAATTCCAATTATTTGAATTTGGCAAGATTGTAAGATTATTAAAATAAAAATTATGGAAATATTTTCATAGTATTTAATTTTGAATGGACACTATTATCATTCGAACTAAAAATCTCTCATTCTATTTTAAAGATAATAAATTTGGATTTTAAATACTCTTCTGTTGAATAAACTCCGTTGTATAGCATTCTTTACTTTCAAAAATGATATAAATACATTAACGACGTGAATGCTTTAACCACGCAGGGTTTTACAAATTATTTATTTTTAATGGAGGCAAGAACCCTGCTGAAACAGGAATTATAATTTAGGAAAAAGTTAGGATAGCTATTTCAAATTAACTTCCTCCTTAACGCTGCCATTTTCAAAGCAGTAATTGCAGACTCTGTTCCTTTGTTGCCATGTTTGCCACCAGCACGTTCTTGTGCTTGTAATAAATTATCTGTTGTGAGTACTCCAAATATTACAGGCGTGGAATAATCCACACTAATCATCATTATTCCTTGTGCCGGGTTGGCAATATATTGATCGTGTTGGGTTTCACCCTTAATAATGCAGCCAAGACAAATCACTGCATCCAACTCCATTCCTTCCATCAGCATTTGGGCGGCGGAGGGTAATTCAAAACTGCCGGAACATGAATGGTGAAAATATTTTCCGGAAGTGTTTTGTTTTGAGTTAATGTTTCAACACAACTATTTAGCAATACATCAGTGATGTCATTATTCCATTCGGAAACAATACTGCCAATGCGCATTTCTTCACCGGAAGGTATTTGTTCTTCACGGTAAAAGGAAAGATTTTATGCCGGGTGGCCATTATTTTCCGCTAAGCTTTGTTTGTGTGTAGGCAATTTCTTTATCAATGTTTTGTCCTTCTTCTGACAATGGATAATCTTTTTAATTATCTCATACACAGATTTTGCATCTGCATATTTTTCCTGCACTGTAAGTAAATCACCAGCCATTTTATAATAGTAAGGACTGAAGAAATCGCTCTTGGATTCTACTGCTGCTTTTTGTAAAGAGCTCACTGCTTTGTTCAAATCGCCTTTTGTCGGCATACGCATGACCTAACTCCATATAAGTTAAGCCAGCCAGTTCATCTGTTTTAGGTTTATATTTTTCCAGATGTAAGATTGCATTATCTAAATCTTTTTGCTTCAGATAAATTATTCCTGCATAATAATGTGCAAGATTTCCTGTAGCAGTATTTCCATAGCTATTAATGATTGCAAGAAAGCCGGGATTAATTCCATCGCCATTTAATGCAAGCATCAACGAATCTTTTGAAATTGCTTTGTGGTGTAGAAATTTTTTCACGGGCATCCATTTCTTTTGGCTCCAGAATAAATTTCTGATAACCGAAATATCCAACAATGGCCAACGCAATTACTACGATTCCACCAACTATCATATTCTGTTTTGCAGGAAAAATTCTCCACCTTGCGGTATGTATCCGGTTCCTGAACTTGCTCTATTGTTTTTTATTTTCAGCCATGCTTGCTTTTTGTTAATCAGTAATAAACGGGTAATCTTTTTTGTAAATAAATATTTTCATACACAGCAGCATCATCAGGGTAGGGAGATTCTTCAGCAAATTTTACAATACTGCAATTTTCACTCTTCTATCTTTTGATCTATCTGTTCAATTTCTTTTCAGTAGGTATTTATAATCCAATAATTTCCCTGACGAGTATAGTTTCTATCGGATCACGCATTTTATATTCTTCCACTTCTTCCTTCGAACGGTATTTTCCGGGATCACTCGTGGAATGTCCTTTATAACGATAAGTACGAATTTCAAGGAATGTAGGTCCTTCACCCAATCGTGCTTTTTTCAACAGCTTCATAAATTGCATTATGCACTGATTCAGGATTCATTCCATCCACAGGATAAGAAGGCATATCATTATGCAGCACCTATTTTATATAAATCCAATTGATTGAAGACGCTTACGGAAGTACCCATTGCATAACCATTATTTTCTACAATAAATACCAGCAAATTCCAAAGCATTACATATTAAAAGTTTCGTGTAATGCACCTTGTCTTTGCACCATCACCAAAAAAATAAGACAAACATTATCGGTATTCCTTTATTTTTTTCTGCAAATGCGATTCCTGCACCAAGTGGAATTTGGCGCTCGCAATTCCATGTCCGCCAAAGAAATTATGCTCTTTAGAAAAAAAAGTGCATTGAGGCTACACTTTTCCTTTGTGCAACCTGTAACTTTTCCAAACAACTCGAGCCATACCTTCATTACAGGTATTGCCTTTCGCAATTCCAAGACCGATGATCTCTATGTGCGGTAAATTAGGATCTTCTTGTCTGATTGCAGATATAGCACCTGCTGCAACTGCCTCTTGTCCAATATAAAATGGCAGAAACCTCTGATTTTCTGCATACCATAAAGTTGACCGGCTTTTTCTTCCAAAGCGACGAATACGCTGCATTAAAACATACCAATTCAGGTATGTTTCTTTGTTATTTTTGAGCGGTCTGTCAGTAACTCTGTTTGCATAATATTTACCCTGCATTTACAAGGAGAGGCGCAAAATTAAGAAATCAACCACACAATTAAAATCTAAGCATTGCTGCGATCAGTTAATATCCGCAACTATAAAAATTATCGTGAGGAATTCATTGAATTTTCCGAGCGATTTGCTCTAATCAATGGAGATATTGGTTCAGGAAAAACAAATCTGATTGATTCTATTTATTATATATGTATGTGTAAAAGTTATTTTACAGAAGTGATGGTTTAGTAATGCGTGCAGATGAAACTTATTTTCGTTTGATGCAGTATTTGAAAATGATACAGAAAAGATGGAGGTTGTTTGCAAATATGTGCTGGGTAAACAAAAGGAATTTATTGCAGATGGAATTACTTACGACAGACTTTCAGAACATATTGGTCGCTTCCCGTGGTAATTATTACACCCAACGATATTGATCTGATTTACAAAGCAAGTGATGAGCGCCGACGATTTTTAGATATCGCTATTTCACAATTGGATAATGTGTATTTACTAGCTCTTCTGGAATATAATCGTGTATTGCGTAACAGCGGAATGCATTGCTTAAAAAACTTTGATACAACATCAGATGCTATTTCTGTTTTGCAAGTATTTGACCATCAACTCAACAAAACGGGAATGGTTATATATGAAAAGCGCAAGAGTTTTATAAAAGCATTTGAGCCAATATTTTATTCTGTTTATAACAAGCTTTGTCAAAACAGAGAAACACCGGTAATAAATTATGAGAAGTCAATTACATGCAGAAAATTTTGCAACATTACTCAGCAATAATGAAGCAGAGACATTGAGTCTCAACGAAGTACTGTCGGAATTCATAGAGATGATCTGGAATTTTCATTGAATGGATTATCAGTGAAAGAATCCGCATCCCAAGGACAAGTGAAATCTGTATTGGTTGCATTAAAACTTGCACAATTTCTTATCATAGTTGAACAAACCGGCAAACATCCTATTTTACTATTGGATGATGTATTTGAAAAATTAGATACACATCGTTTAAAGGCATTATTTCAATTATTGAAGAGTGAGAAATTTTATCAGGTGTTAATTACTGATGCAGATGCAGAACGCAGCAAACGTATTTTATCAGAGAGATGGAAATTATTTATGATCATTTTAACGTAAGCAACGGACAAATTGTGTAATTTTAGAATATGAAGAATCAGCCGGAACAAGATATGAAAGGAGCAATAAAATCCTTTCTTAAAACCTATCATTTAGATTCAAAATAAATGAAGTACAAGTGAAGGATATGTGGATGAAGGTGATGGGAAGTACAATGGCAAAATATACAGAAGAGATAAAAATTGAAAAATGGAAAATTGATTGCGCATATTTTATCTGCGCATTTAAAAAATGAAATTCATTATAACAAAGAAAAAAATAAAGAGGATAAATGATGAGTTTGGAGAAATAGTAATACAAGAATTAGAAGTGATAATCAATTCAAATTAATTGTTAGAAATAATATGACGGAAATTACTTAAAACAACAGCAGTTCAGGTTATAGTAAATATGAACTTGAACATTTTAAAGTTTGGGAAATACTTTTTGATCGACAAATGGCAATATTAAAAGACCGTGCTGCAGAAGTATTTATGAACGGCATTCAGCAAATCCATTTTACAGCAGATAAGATTCAAAAGTTTGCTGAATTTAATATTCGGCTCGGATACAATTACCGGTTGGCAAGAGTGGTAGTTCCGGTGATTAATTGACAATAAAGATTTTTTGAATTGTTGTTGAACAGAAGATTTCCCCATCCACATGGTTGAGAAGAATGGAGCACTGGATTATCTGGAAGGACCCGATATGTTTCATGATGTATTTGGTCATTTACCATTATTAGTGAATAAAACCTATTGCGCTTATTTATGTGGTTTAAGTAAAATTGCGTTGAGTTATATTGATAATGATATGGCAGTAGAATTAATATCCCGCATCTATTGGTACACTGTTGAATTTGGGTTAATTCGTGATAATGGTTTGTTGCGTATTTATGGTTCAGGAATTTTATCATCCACCGGCGAAAGTGTGTATTGTTTAAAATCAGGAATTCCATCAAAAAAACGCATTGATTACAACGTTGAAAAAATATTGGATACACCTTATATAAAAGATAAATTTCAACTGCAATATTTTGTTATTGAAAATTGTCTTGAATTATTTGAAAGTTTGCCGGACATTGAGCAAGGGATCAAAATCGTATAGAAAATCCGGATCTATTATATACCGGTGACTGCTTGAAAATTATTTAATTCTATATACCGCTAAAACCTATTCGGAGATTATCATCACCCATCTTTGGAAAAGGATCTTTAGCGGTATTTTATTTATTACAAAAAACGCATTTTTAAAATGCAAAACATTCCACTTGCAGAAAGACTTCGTCCTAAAACATTAGATGAATTTGAAGGTCAGCAACATTTAGTTGGTGAAGAAAAGTATTGCGAAAAATGATTAAGGACCGGCAATCCATCTTCAATGATTTTATGGGGCCACCGGGAGTTGGAAAAAACTACTTTGGCAAATATTATTGCAGGTGCTACCGAATATTCCCTTCGTTGCATTGAGTGCAATTTCATCCTGAGTAAAAGATGTAAAACAAGTAATAGAAACTGCAGGTAAAAGCGGAAAAATTTTTTGTTTATTGATGAAATTCACCGATTCAATAAAAGCACAACAAGATTCATTGTTGGGAGCTGTAGAAAAGGAAAATTATTTTAATTGGAGCAACAACAGAGAACCCATCGTTCGAAGTGATTTTGCATTGTTATCCTGATGTCATGTCTATATTCTTAAAGAATTTTCTAAAATAGAATTAGAAGCCCTTTTAAATAAAGCATTGAAAACAGATGTAGTGTTAAGAAACGAAGTATTGTATTGTAGGAAATTGAAGCAATCATTCACTTTTTCCGGTGGCGATGCACGTAAATTATTAAACATAGTAGAACTTGTTTGCGATTCGGAAGATGCGAATGAATTAATTATCACTGATGCATTAGTAATGGAAGTATTGCAGACGAAAACTGCTCCTATATGATAAGCAAGGTGAAATGCATTATGATATAATTTCTGCTTTTATAAAATCTATTCGAGGTAGCGATCCGAATGCGGCGGTGTATTATTTAACACGGATGATGGAAGGGGAGAGGATCCGAAATTTGTTGCCCGACGATTATTAATTTCTTGCCAGCGAAGATATTGGTAATGCAAATCCTAATGCATTGTTACTTGCAACAGCATGTTTTCAAGCGGTGAATATGGTGGGATATCCTGAATGTAGTCTTACACTTTCGCAGACAACAATTTATCTCGCTACTTCAGTAAAAGTAATTCAGCATAGCGCTGCTTTGCAAAACAGCAAAAAAAAATATATCGGGAAACAGGTGACTTATCCGTGCCTCTGCATTTGCGCAATGCACCTACTTCATGATGAAAAAATGGATTATGGAAAAGATTATAAGTATGCGCATTCCTACGATAATAATTTTATTGAGCAAGAATTTTTACCTGAAGAAATTAAAGCTAAAACAATATATGAACCCGGGAAAAATCCGAAGGAAATGAAATTAGAAATTTTTTGAAGGAGAGATGGAAAGGGAAGTATGGGTATTGAAATTTCTGTAATAGTAGAACTGTCGAATTGTGTAATCGTTGGAAAAGCGAAAGCAAAAGGCGAATGCAATAGCTTGTTGTGTATTAATGAAAAGTTCAATTGGAGACCTGTAGACTAATACATAAACATGAAATTATTTTTTTCCATTAGATTAAAGGGTTAAGCCCTTGATTTGTTAAGGTTGTTGTATTTAAGCTTTAATTCTTTTCTTCAACCAGTTATTTTACAATTAGAAATACTTCAATTCAAAACCCATATTTCCTATCTTTAAAAAAAAATATTCAACTATGAACCGAAAACTTGATAAGAAAATTGGAAGATGGCCGAGGAGCGCATTGCTTTTTAAACGCCATCTGTTTGCTTATATCGTAGTAAATATTTTCCTTGTCGGATTGTGGTATTTCCAAATTACAAGCAAGGGAAACTGCGGGTTATTGGTTCATCTATCCATTGTTCGGTTGGGGTATTGGATTGGCTTTAATTATTGGTCTGCTTACCGTGATGATAGAGTGCCGTTGACACAGAATACAATAAGATTAAAGCAGTCATGGTAAGGAAAAACAAGATTCCGACACAATCTTATAATGGTTTTCTATTCTCATACATTCTCACCTTACGACAGATTTGCTCATGCATTAAGACTATAATTTACTCTCGCTGCAAAAATGTCCGATAAAATCCGGTGGCATAGTAATCGAACAGCGGGGGCTGACGTCAGACTTTTTATGACTCGCCAAAAATTAAAACTCAATATGGCAAAAGCTAAAATCAACTTTTCAGCCTTTGGCTGATCGTGCAGTAATTCAGGCTGCTGCTGCAGAAAGCACCACTAAAAAGTGGTTTTGCTTATATTCCTGAATCTGCAAAAGAAAACCAGAAAGGAATAGTGTAGCCGCCGGACCGGGCAAAAAGATGAGCCTGCAACTGTGAAGGTTGGCGAACTGTCTATACCGAAAGTATGCAGGTACAGAAATCACTATTGATGGAAAAGAATATCTCATCATGCGTGAAAGCGACATCTTCGCAATCATCTAATTAAATAATTTATTAAACAAGTAATTAAATTTAAAATACTATGGCAAAATAATCTCCTTCGATACGAAGCAAGAGAAAATTAAAAATTGAAGTTGACCAATTGGCCAATGCTGTAAAAGTAACCTTAGCCCAAAAGGTCGCAATGTGGTTATTGAAAAAATATGGCGCACCGGCAGTTACTAAGGATGGTGTTACAGTTGCAAAAGAAATTGAACTTGAAGATGCAATTGAAAATATGGGTGCACAAATGGTGAAAGAAGCGGCTTCTAAAACCAGCGATGCGGCAGGTGATGGAACTACTACAGCAACAGTTTTAGCATAGGTAATGTGACCGCAGGATTAAAAAATGTAGCAGCGTGAAAACCAATGGATTTAAAAGAGGAATTGATAAAGCTGTTTTAGCTGTTGTTGAAGATTTGAAAAAACAAGCTAAAATGTTGGAAACGACAATAGCAAAATTCAACATAGCTTCCATTTCTGCAAACAATGACCCTAATAATTGGTAAATTAATTGTTGAGGCAATGGTAAAGTTTTAAGGATGGTGTTATCACTGTTGAAGAAGCAAAAAGGTACAGAAACTTATGTGGATGGTAGTAGAAGGTATGCAATTCGGATCGCGGTTATATATCGCCATACTTTATTACCAATGCAGAACAACAATGGTAGCAGAGATGGACAGACCATATATTTTGATTCATGACAAGAAGATCAGCACAATGAAAGACTTGTTGCCGATATTGTGAAAGTTGCTCAACAAGGTGCTCCTTTATTAACTGACAGGAAGATATTGATGGTGAAGCATTGACAACTTTAGTGGTAACAAAATTCGTGGTAGCACTCAAAATTTGCAAAAGTAGTAAAAGCTCCCGGTTTTGGTGTGATCGCAGAAAAGAAATGCTGGAAGATATTGCAGTGTTAACCGGAGGAACTGTTATTAGTGAGGATAAAGATCTTAAATTGGAAACTGCTGATTTGACTTCATTAGGTCGCGCAGAAAAATTTCTCTGTAGATATGGACAATACAATTATCGTAAATGGCTCAGGTAAAAAAGATGCTATTAAAGCTCTGCATTTCTCAGATAAGATCAATATCTGAATCAACTACATCTTGATTTACGATAAAGAAAATTTTGCGAAACGCCCTGCAAAATTAAGTGGTGGTGTTGCAGTGCTATGCTATGTAGGTGCTGCTACCGAAGTGGAAATGAAAGAAAAGAAAGATAGAGTGAGATGCCTTTGCTGCAACTCGTGCTGCGGTGGAAGAAGGAATTCGTTCCCGGTGGTGGTGTAGTTTATATTCGTGCAATTGAATCATTGGATAAAGTGAAAACAGCAAATGCCGATGAGAAAACAGGTGTTGCAATTGCAATGCAGAGCATTAGAAGAACCATTGCGTCAGATAGTTGCAAATGCAGGAATTGAAGGTTCTATTATTCTGCAAAAAGTGAAAGAAGGAAAAGGGGATTACGGATTTAATGCTCAAACAGAAAAATTTGAAAACTTATTGAAAGCAGGTGTTATTTATCCGGTGAAAGTAAGTCGTATTGCATTAGAAAAATGCGGCTTCAATCGCAGGATTATTATTGACTACTGAATGCACAATAGTGGACAAGCCAGAGAAGAAAGATGCCATGCCTCCAATGGGTGGGGGAATGGATGGAATGATGTAATCTATTGTTCTTATAGAATAAACCCTCACGATTTCGTGAGGTTTTTTGAATTAAATATATCATTTCCAGATACCCGCTATCCCCTCCACTAATGGCGAGAAATATCTGATAGGCTGAATCAATCAACCACAGCTTCAATGATTTTCTTTGGTAAAGCATAAGAGTACCGCAAGAGGCAGCATTAAAAAATACGCCTATCCAAAGTCCGAAAGTAATCCACTCATGAAGCTTGTACTGTGTGCTGTCATTCCAAAACAGCAAGACCAATAATCATAACTAACATAAGATAAAGCTGAAAACCGAATATTTGAAACATATTCGCATTCTTTAAATCATTATTAGTGAGGTCCAACTTTTTGCCAGTTTTACTAAATAAAACAGGACTGTACCAAAGCGCAATCATAAAAATGCAATAACTGTACATACTATTACAGCCGGATAATTGATGTTTGAATAATCAATAATTGTGGGTTTTTGTTGTTAAACAATAACTATTCTATAGCTCCTGAATTTATCCAGGAGGCAATAATTTGAATATTCTCAGCTGTTTCTAGCTTATCTGCTTTTTTGGGCATGGGTTTATACTCCCTCGGCATGTTGAATAGCGGCAAGTAAATCACCTTTGAAGATTCTCTTTCACAGATGATAGCTTAAATCAATGCCATCTTGGTTTTTTTTCTGCACTATGGCATTTGGTTCCGCAGTTTTCATCTATGATAGGTTTTACATCTGTTGTATAAGCACGCCGTCCCTACGGAAGTTGTTGTAGCTTTCTTTGTAGTAGAACAAGAATTAAAAACAGAAGTGCTATTCCAAAATAATTGTACTGAAAAATAATTTGTGCATAAAAGTTTATTGTTAGGAACTGAAAAATACAATTTTAAAAATTTAATTGAAATTCAACATTTAGTAAAAATAACTTTAGGATTTAACATACTAACCAGGTTTCTTCCTTTCACCTGGCTTGTTGGACGCCACATCGCAAAGTACAATCCTCTAATTCCACCAACTCATTATGAGTTCCGGCTTCTATGATTTTCCTTGTTCCAAAAACATAAATTCTATCGGCATGCATAATGGTACTTAACCTGTGTGCGATGGGGATGGATACTGATTTGATTTCCTAATGATGACACATCACGAATTGTGGAAGTAACTTCTTC